>NZ_BAABGJ010000019.1:0-99512 GCF_039541515.1 Variovorax defluvii | reverse complement strand
CCTTGGCATATGCAACCCCTGGTGAAGGATCGCCACAAGATGCCATACGAGGCCAAACTTATCAAGACTATACGTGGCCGTATTTATGAAGCTGCCTACTAAGTCACGGTGCCAACGTGGGGCGTGGTGCCGTTGCATCGTCAACTGTTAACTTTTGTTTTTGGATTGTGGTTTTTTGCACAGGGAGATTTCTTCGCCCGATGGCACCATTTGCGCTGAACTCCGGTTCGCCCTCGCGGCGATCGACATGAACAAAAAGCCCTCCGATCACAGCCTTCTGGAAAGTGCCCTCTCGACCATCGAGCAGGTGCTCGCCCATGCCGACCAAGAGATGCGCGGCGAGCCCTACCTGGGCCCCACGCTCAACGTGCCGCTGGAGGCGCTGTCGGGGACGGACGCCGACGAGCAGCGCTTGCGCATCAGCGCCGCACAGTCGGCCATCAATCTCTGCCTGGGCTCGGCCGCCGCGCTGATCGACGTGAGCCAGGCGCTGATGAACCGCAGCGTGGACCGTTCACCGGAGACGCTGGAACGCGAGTGGCATGCGATCGTCGCCCACACCAAGATCGCGAGCCGTTCGGCCTATCGCGCGGCGCTCATCATGGCGGCGCAGAAGAACGTGCTCGCGGCCCAGGGTGAGCCGCAGTCCGAGGACGTCTACGGCGGGCTCACGCACGGGCTGACCCACTGACCCACCGACGGCGCGATGCGCGTCAGAGGCGCCGGAACACGAGGTCCCACACGCCGTGGCCGAGCTTCAGGCCCCGGTTCTCGAACTTGGTGAGCGGGCGGTAGTCCGGCCGGGGCGCATAGTCTGCGGCGGTGTTGCGCAGCAGCGGCTCGCCTTGCAGCACTTCCAGCATCTGCTCGGCATAGGGCTGCCAGTCGGTGGCGCAGTGCAGGTAGCCGTCGGGCGCGAGGCGCTGCGCCAGCTTGTGGACGAAGGGCGGCTGGATCAGCCTGCGCTTGTTGTGCCGCTTCTTGTGCCAGGGGTCGGGAAAGAAGATGTGGATGCCGGCCAGCGTGCCGGGCGGCAGCATGTGGTCGATGACGTCGACCGCGTCGTGCGCGCAGATGCGGATGTTGGCGAGTTGCTGTTCGCCGATGCGCTTGAGAAGCGCGCCGACGCCGGGCTCGTGCACCTCGCAGCACAGGAAGTTGTTCTCGGGCATCAGCGCTGCGATGTGCGCGGTGGCTTCGCCCATGCCGAAGCCGATCTCGAGGACGGTGGGCGCCTGGCGACCGAAGGCCGCCTCGATGTCCAGCGGCTCGGTGCGGTAGGGCAGCAGGAACAGCGGTCCCAGCTCAGCGAAGGCGCGGGCCTGTCCCTCGGTGGTGCGGCCGGCGCGGCGCACGAAGCTCTTGAGCCGGCGATGCAGGGGATGGGGCGAGGTCTCGTCGGCGGAAGGCTCCCCGTCGTCGTGCGCGGGGTTGTTGGCAGGCAGGGTCATCACGGGCGCGGATTGTAGAGAGCGCGCCAGGCCTCGATCCATCCGGGCAGGGCCTCGGCGGGCCTCGCGGCCTGAGACAGGGGCAGGCCCAGCACGCGTGCGGCGGCATTCAGTGCCGCGAGCGCGGCAGCCGGTGTGCGGGTGTCGATGGGGGCGGCGCCGTTCTGCTTCGACAGCTTTTCGCCGTCGGCGCCCAGCACCAGGGGTGTGTGCAGGTAGCGCAGCGTGGGCAGGCCCAGTGCGCGCTGCAGCAGGATCTGGCGCGCGGTGTTGTCGACCAGGTCGGCGCCGCGCACCACGTCGGTCACGCCCTGGTCGGCATCGTCGACCACCACCGCGAGCTGGTAGGCCCAGGGGCCGTCGGCGCGCTGGAGCACGAAATCGCCGACCTCGTGGGCGACGTCCTGGTACTGGCAGCCCAGGCGCCGATCGGTCCAGCACAGCCGCCTGGACGTGCGCGCCGCCTCGTACTGCTCGGTCGCGAAGCGCCAGGCGCGGGGTGTCCTGCCGTGCAGGCCCTCGCGGCAGGTGCCCGGGTAGACGCGTTCGCCGCCTCGCTGATGCAGCACGCCGCGCTCGGCCAGCAGTTCGTCGATCTCCTTGCGCGAGCAGGCGCAGGGGTAGGCCAGGTGCAGGGCCTTGAGGTGTTCCAGGGCCCGGGCATAGAGCGCGCCACGGCGGCTCTGCCACACCGGCGTCGCATCGGGCAGCAGGGCGCAGTCGGCGAGCTGGGAGAGGATGTGCTCGCCCATGCCGGGCAGGCAGCGTTCGGTGTCCGTGTCCTCGATGCGCACCAGCCAGCGTGCCTGCGGGCCGCGTGCGCGCACATCCAGCCAGCTCGCCAGCGCGGCGACCAGGGAGCCGGCATGCAACGGGCCGGTGGGCGACGGTGCGAAGCGGCCGGTGGGTGTCGTCATGTCAGGCGAGCTTCAGCGCCAGCGTGAGACCGGAGAGGAAGGCGTCCTCCACCCGGTGCCCGGTGCACCAGTCGCCAGCCACGCCGATGCGGGCCTTGGCGTCCCACAGGTGCGGCGCGCCCGCCGGCTGCTCGGTCTTGGCCTCCTGCCAGCAGCGCGTCTGCACGTGCGAGGGCGTGGCGCGGATGCCGGTGATCTCCGAAAAGGCGCGCAGCAGCTTGGCCTGGATGCGCGCGGGCTCGTCGCGCAGGTGCTCCTGCGACCAGTCCGCGCTGGCCTGTATGGTCCAGCGTTCGATGCGTTCGCGCCCCGGCTTGGAGGATTCGCGCGCCAGCCAGGCCACGCGGTGGTGGTTGCTGCGCGCGGCGTTCCATTGCGGGCCGAGGTAGGAGAGCTCGGGCTGATTGGCCTGCGGGAAGGCGATCATGAGCGTCCAGCAGGGCGCGATGCGCACGCCGTCGATTTGCTGACGCACCGGCGGCGACACGCCGTCGAGCAGGGCGCGCGCCGGGCCGGGCGGCACGGCCAGCAGCACGGCGTCGAATCCCGAATACACGTGCTGGGCATCGTCCTCGCCGGTGGTGCGCAGCTGCCAGCGCCTGGCATCGAGCGCATCGGGCTGGATGGCCGTGACGCGGGTGCGGGTGAGCAGCGCATCGCCCAGCGGTGCCGCCCAGTGCGCGACCAGGGCATCCATGCCCGGCTGCGCCACCCAGTGCTGCTCGCGCCCGGGCAGGGCGGCCTCGGCCACGCGGCCGAGCGGGTCGAGCACCCGCACCAGGTTGGCGCTCCAGGGGCGGCAGATGGCGGGCGCGGTTTCCAGGGCGCGCGCGAAGCGGGGATCGCGCACCGTGAAGTACTGGGTGCCGCTGTCGAAGCGGCCGAAGGGCGTCGCCTCGCTGGCCATGCGTCCCCCTGGCGCCGCTTCGCGTTCGAACACGCTCACGCGGTGGCCGGCCTGGGCCAGCGTACGGGCGCAGGCCACGCCGGCGATGCCCGCGCCGACGATGGCATAGTGGCGCGGGGCTTGGGTTCGGTGGCGGTCGGCAGGCGGGCGAAGGGTCATGGTGCTGTCTCGCAGTCGATGATGGGACGGGCTGGTCGGACTCTAACCCGGCGCGCGCCTTCAACGGCCGCGGTGACGTTCGAGCAGCGCGCGGCGCGTGCCCGCGTGCTCGAACTGCGCCAGCCACCACGTGAGGGCGCGCCCCGGTTGACCCGCCGTGGGTTCGCGCCAGGCGCAGTGCATGGTGGCCAGCGGCGGCGCCCGCTCGGTCGCGCGCTCGACCAGGTGGCCGGCTTCGATGTAGGGCCGGGCCATCGGCTCCGGCAGGAAGCCGCCGCCCAGGCCGTGCAGCTGGGCGGCGAGCTTGGCCTGCATGGTGGGGACGGTCAACACGTCCTGTCCGCTGACCAGGTTGACCGTCATGCTCGGGCCGGCGCGCGAGGAGTCGGCCGCCGCCACGGCGCGGTGCTGACGCAGCACGGCATCGGACAGCGGCCCCTCGATGCGCGCAAGCGGATGGTGCGGCGCGACCGCGTAGACGAAGCGCAGTTGCCCCAGCGGACGGCTGCGGATGCCGGTGGCGCCGAAGGCCAGGCTGGAGGCATCGAGCACCGCGCCGACGGCGAGGTCGGCTTCGCCGGTGCGCAGTGCCTCGATGGTGCCGAGCAGGGTCTCGTCGCGCAGCTTGAGGCGGGTGGGCGGCTCGAGCGCGAAGAAGGCGGTGGCGAGGTCGAGCATCGGGTCGCGCGCGATGACGCTGTCGATGGCGATGGTGAGCATCGGCTCCCAGCCGGTGGCGACGCGCTTGACGCGGTTGGCGACCGCGTCGATCTCGCTCAGCAGCCAGGCCGCCTCGCGCAGCAGTTCCGCGCCGGCCTCGGTCAGGCGGGCCTGGCGGGCGCTGCGATCGAACAGCAGCACGTCCAGCGCGTCTTCGATCTGGCGCACGCGATAGCTCAGGGCACTGGGCACCAGGTCCAACCGGCGCGCCGCGGCGGCGAAGCTGCCGGTGTCGGCCACGGTCTGGAGCATGGCCAGGGCATCGGGCGTGAGGACGTCGCGGGGGCTGGGCATGGCCGATCAGCATTCAAATAAATTGAATGATGCCATCAAATCCGAGCGCTTTCGATTCAAGGGTCACAGCCTAAAGTCAGGGTCATCCGCTGCGCATGCGGCGCGGCATACCAAGGCTCCCGGGCGAATGCCGGAGCAGGAGATTCGATGATGTTGAAGGTTCGCAAGTCCCAGGAACGCGGTTACGCCGATCACGGCTGGCTGCGCTCGTTTCACAGCTTTTCCTTCGCGGGCTACTACGACCCGGCCCACATGGGCTGGGGCAACTTGCGGGTGATCAACGAAGACCGCGTGGCGGCCGGTGCCGGTTTCGGCACGCATGGCCACAAGGACATGGAGATCATCAGCTACGTGCTCTCGGGCGAGCTGGCGCACAAGGACAGCATGGGCAACGTGGAATCCATTCCGCCGGGCGACGTGCAGCGCATGAGCGCCGGCCGCGGCGTGATGCACAGCGAGTTCAACCACAAGCCCGACCAGACCACGCACTTCCTGCAGATCTGGATCGAGCCGAACGTGCGCGGCATCGCGCCGAGCTACGAGCAGAAGAGCTTTACCGAGGCCGACAAGCGCGGCCGCCTGCGCCTGGTGGCCTCGCCAGACGGCGCCGACGGCTCGGTGCGGGTGCATGCCGATGCGCGCCTGTATGCCGGCCTGCTGGACGGGCAGGAGCAGGCCGAGCTTGCGCTGGACCCGGCGCGCAAAAGCTACGTGCACCTGGTCAAGGGCGAGCTCGAGGTCAATGGCACGCGCCTTGCAACCGGCGACGCGGCCCTGATCGAGGGCGAGTCGCAGCTCAAGCTGGCCGACGGCAAGTCTGCCGAGGTCCTGGTGTTCGATCTCGCAGCCTGACTGTTGCTCTCCCCCAGGCTCTCCCACTTGGTGGGGTCCGCCAACCCCCTCACCGGGGGCAACACCAGCGGCCCGGCAAAGCCGGTTCTGCGAAAAATGTTGCTCTCCCCCAGGCTCCCCCACTTCGTGTGGTCCGCCAACCCCCTCACCGGGGGCAACACCAGCGGCCCGGCAAAGCCGGTTCCGCGGTGTTCCCTGAATGAGGGGTCTGCTTTGTTGCTTTGCTGATTTTTTCGTCAACCATAGGAGTTCGTTTCATGTCCACCACTACCGCGTCGGCCTACGCCGCCCCCGCAAACGCCAGCGCTTCGCAGGATGTCCTGGCTCTCGTCGGCCGCGTGCTGATCGCATTGCTGTTCGTGCCCGCCGGCTTCGGCAAGCTCACCGGCTTCGCCGGCACCGTCGGCTACATCGGCTCGGTCGGGCTGCCGCTGCCGGAAGTCGGCGCCGCGATCGCGATCATCGTGGAGCTGGGCCTCGGCCTGGCCCTCCTGGTCGGCTACAAGACGCGCATCGCGGCCATCGCGCTGGCGGTGTTCACCGTCGCGGCCAGCGTGTTCTTCCACAACTATTGGGCGCTGCCGGCCGACAAGGCCTTCGTGAACCAGCTGATGTTCTTCAAGAACATCGCGGTGGCGGGCGGCCTGCTGGCCATCGCCGCCTTCGGCGCCGGCCGCTTCAGCATCGATCGCCGCTGAGCCGGATCGAAGAGAATGAGCGCCGCCGGGCCCGTGCCCGCGCGGCGCTTTTTTCTTGCGCAGGAGACTCCATGACCGACATCGTCGTCGTCTTTCATTCGGGCTACGGCCACACCCAGCGCGTCGCCCAGTCGGTGGCCGACGGCGCCGATGCCCCCTTGCTGCAGATCGACGCGGACGGCAACCTGCCCTCCGGCGGCTGGGAGTTACTCGCCGCGGCCGACGCCATCATCATGGGCTCGCCCACCTACATGGGCGGCGTGAGCTGGCAGTTCAAGAAATTCGCCGATGCGTCCTCCAAGGTCTGGTTCGTGCAGGGCTGGCGTGGCAAGCTGTTCGCGGGCTTCACCAACAGTTCGGGCATGAACGGCGACAAGGACGCGACGCTCACCTACCTGTGGCACTTCGCGAGCCAGCATGGCGGTCTGTGGGTGCCGCTGGGCATCCCGCCCAGCCACGACAAGGCCGCGCGCCGCGATTCGCTCAATTACGTCGGCGGCTATGCCGGCCTTCTCACCACCTCGCCCACCGATGCCAGCCCGGCCGAGATGGCCAAGGGCGACCTCGAGACGGCCTTCGCCTTCGGCGAGGAGGTGGCCCGGGTCGCAGCCCTGCGCCGCTGACCGGGTACGTCGGCGCCTCGAACTTTCCCACGGAGATCCACCATGAACGAACCCTCGTTGCAGCTTCAGCCGCACGACAAAGACCTGGGCGGCGGCTTCAAGGTCCGGCGCCTGCTGCCCGCCGCCAGGCGCCGCTCGGTCGGCCCCTTCGTGTTCTTCGACCATTTCGGCCCGGCCACCGAGACGCCGGGCAACGGGCATGACGTGCGGCCCCATCCGCACATCGGCCTGGCCACGGTGACCTACTTGTTCGAGGGCGCGATGATGCACCGTGACAGCCTGGGCGTGGTGCAGGAGATCCGCCCCGGCGCGATCAACTGGATGACGGCGGGCCGCGGCATCGTGCACTCCGAGCGCAAGCCGGAGCACCTGCTGGATGCGACCTACGTCAACCATGGCCTGCAGCTGTGGGCGGCGCTGCCGGTGGCGCACGAGGAGGTCGAGCCCAGCTTCACGCATACCGCGGCGGAAGAGATTCCGTCCGTCGAGCGCGAGGGCGCGGCGGTGCGGGTGCTGGTGGGCGAAGCCTTCGGCGCGCGCTCGCCGGTCAAGACCTTCTCGAACACGCTCTACCTCGACCTGGCCTTGCCGGCCGGCGCGCGCTTCGAGCTGCCGGCGCTGGCCGAGGAGATGGCGCTCTATTCGGTCGACGGCGCGCTGCGGCTCGACGGCGTGCCGGTGGCGCAGCACACGATGGCGACGCTGCCCGCGGGTCGGGGCGGCGTGATCGGAACCGACGGCGCCGTGCGCGCGGTGGTCATCGGCGGCGAGCCCCTGGACGGGCCGCGCTACATCACCTGGAACTTCGTCTCCAGCCGGCGCGAGCGCATCCTGCAGGCCGGCGAGGACTGGGCCGCGCAGCGCATGGGACATGTGCCAGGCGAGACCGAGTTCATCCCGCTGCCGGGCCATCCCTTCCAGGTGCAGGTGCCGCCCGATACCGGCAGCACGCCGAAGTGATCCTTAGCGCTTGATTGCGAGGTCGGGGTCTTCCGCGGCCCGGGCGCTGATGCCGTTGGCGCGCGGGCGCAGGTCCGGTGCCAGCGTCTCGCGGCCGTCGAACACGAAGCACTCACCGCGGTAGTGGGCGCCGCCGACTTCCTCGAAGTACTTGAGGATGCCGCCTTCGAGCTGCAGCACGTCGGCGATGCCTTCTTCGCGCATCAGGATGGCAGCCTTCTCGCAACGGATGCCGCCGGTGCAGAAGCTCACCACCGTCTTGCCGGCCAGCTGAGCGCGGTGCGCCCGCAGCGCCTGCGGGAACTCGGTGAATTTCCTGATGCGCCAGTCGATCGCGTTCTCGAAGCTGCCGTGGTCGACCTCGAAGGCGTTGCGGGTGTCGAGCAGCACGACGGGTTGCCCGCCGTCGTCATGGCCCTGATCCAGCCAGCGCTTGAGCGTGGGCGCGTCGACGCTGGGGGCGCGGCCGGCCGCCGGCTGGATGGCGGGGTGGTCCATGCGGATGATCTCGCGCTTGAGCTTGACCAGCATGCGGCGGAAGGGCTGGGCCTCGGACCAGCTTTCCTTGGCTTCGAGCGCGGCGAAGCGCGCGTCGGCGCGCAGCTCTTCGAGGAAGGTCCGCACGGTGGCCTCGGCGCCGGCGACGAACAGGTTGATGCCCTCCGGCGCGAGAAGGATGGTGCCCCTCAATGCCAGGGCATGCGAGCGTGCGCGCAGCGTCTCGCGCAGGGCCGGTCCGTCCTCGATGGGCACGAACCGGTAGGCCGCGATATTCAGAATCTCTTGCACGGGGGCGGATTGTAGGGATCCCCAACTCACAGGGTGGAAGGGCGGCTTCCTACAATCGAGCCCATGTTCGTTCACCTGCGCCTGCACACCGAGTTTTCCGTCGTCGACGGCACCAACCGCATCGACGAAGTCGTCAAGGCCGCCGCCGCCGACAAGCAGCCCGCGCTGGCGATCACCGACCTCAACAACATCTTCGGCGGCGTCAAGTTCTACAAGGAGGCGCGGGGCAAGGGCGTGAAGCCGGTGTTGGGCGCGGAGGTGTTCGTGGACGGCCTGGGCAGCGAACCCGGCGTGTTCACCCGCATCGTGCTGCTGGTGCAGAACTTCCAGGGCTACCTGAACCTGTCCGAGCTGCTCGCGCGTGCCTGGACCCAGAACGTGGGCCGCGGCCAGGCCCAGGCCGCGTGCAAGCTGGCCTGGCTCGAAGAACTGCAGGGCGGGCTGATCGCGCTCTCCGGCGCGCAGGCCGGCCCGTTGGGCGCGCCGCTGCTGCAGGGCCAGGCCGAGCGCGCGGCCGAACTCGCGCTGCAACTGGCGGGGCTGTTCCCGCATCGCTTCTACATCGAGCTGCAGCGGGCCGGGCGCCCCGAGGACGAGCCGCACGTGGTCGCCGCGGTGCAGCTGGCCGCGCGGCTGAACCTTCCGGTGGTGGCGACCCATCCGGTGCAGTTCCCTGCCGCCGACGACTTCGAGGCGCACGAGGCGCGCGTGTGCATCGCCGAGGGCGAGATCCTCGGCAACCCGCGCCGGGTGCGCCGCTTCACGCGGGAGCAGTACTTCAAGTCCTCGGCCGAGATGGAGCAGCTCTTCGCCGATGTGCCGAGCGCGATCGCCAACACGGTGGAGATCGCCAAGCGCTGCAACCTCACGCTGACGCTGGGCAAGCCGCAACTGCCGAATTTCCCGACGCCCAACGGCATGCCGATGGAGGAGTACTTCCGCCATGCCTCCTTCGAGGGCCTGGAAGAGCGGCTCGCGCATCTGTACCCCGACCCCGCGAAGCGCGATGCCGAGCGGCCACGCTACGTCGAGCGGCTGGAGTTCGAGATCAACACCATCCTCAAGATGGGCTTCCCCGGCTACTTCCTGATCGTGGGCGACTTCATCAACTGGGCCAAGAAGAACGGCTGCCCGGTGGGCCCGGGCCGGGGCTCGGGGGCCGGCTCGCTGGTGGCCTACGCGCTGAAGATCACCGACCTGGACCCGCTCGAATACAAGCTGCTCTTCGAACGTTTCCTGAACCCGGAGCGGGTGTCGATGCCCGACTTCGACATCGACTTCTGCCAGGGCAACCGCGATCGCGTGATCGACTACGTCAAGCAGAAGTACGGCCGCGAGGCGGTGAGCCAGATCGCGACCTTCGGCACCATGGCGGCGCGCGCCGCCATCCGCGACGTGGGCCGCGTGCTGGACATGAGCTACACCTTCTGCGACGGCATCAGCAAGCTGATCCCGAACAAACCGGGCATGTCGGTGACGCTGCAGTACCCGCCGGTGCCGAAGGTCGAGGGCGACAAGAACAATTACGCGATCGAGATGGAGCCGCAGCTGGCGGCGCGCATCGAGAAGGAGGAGGAGGTCCGGACGGTCGTCGAGCTGGCGCAGAAGCTCGAGGGCATGACGCGCAACATCGGCATGCATGCCGGCGGCGTGCTGATCGCGCCGGGCAAGCTCACCGACTTCTGCCCGCTTTACCAGCAGCCGGGCAGCGACTCGGCGGTGAGCCAGTACGACAAGGACGACGTCGAGGCCATCGGCCTGGTGAAGTTCGACTTTCTGGGCCTGGCGACGCTGACCATCCTGGAGATCGCCAAGGAGTTCATCGTCAAGCGCCACAAGGGCCAGGAGAACTTCGCCTTCGAGAACATCCGGCTGGATGACGCCGCGACCTACCGGCTCTTCGCCGACGGCAAGACGGAGGCGGTGTTCCAGTTCGAATCGCGCGGCATGCAGGGCATGCTGAAGGACGCGCGGCCGACCCGGCTGGAGGACCTGATCGCCCTGAACGCGCTGTACCGCCCGGGCCCGATGGACCTGATCCCCAGCTTCGTGGCGCGCAAGCACGGCCGCGAACCGGTGGAGTACCCGCACCCGATGGTGGAGGAGATGCTCTCCGAGACCTACGGGATCATGGTCTACCAGGAGCAGGTGATGCAGACCGCCCAGATCCTGGGCGGCTACTCGCTCGGCGGCGCCGACCTGCTGCGCCGGGCGATGGGCAAGAAGAAGGCCGAGGAGATGGCCGAGCACCGCAAGATCTTCCGTGCGGGCGCGGCCAAGAACGGCATCAGCGAGGAGAAGGCCGACGAGATCTTCGACTTGATGGAGAAGTTCGCGGGCTACGGCTTCAACAAGTCGCACGCGGCGGCCTACTCGCTGCTGGCCTACCACACGGGCTGGCTCAAGGTCCACTACACGGCCGAGTTCTTCTGCGCCAACATGACGGTGGAAATGGACGACACCGACAAGCTCAAGGTGTTGTTCGAGGACGCGCAGAAAAACTTCGGCATGACCTTCGAGCCGCCGGACGTGAACCGCGGCAACTACCGCTTCGAGCCGGTGACCGACAAGGTAATCCGCTACGGGCTGGGCGCGGTCAAGGGCACCGGCCAACTGGCGGTGGAGGCGGTGGTGCGTGCGCGGGAGGAGGGCGGCCCGTTCAAGAGCCTGTTCGACTTCTGCGTGCGGGTGGACCGGCAGCGCATCAACAAGCGCACGGTCGAGGCGCTGATCAAGGCCGGAGCCTTCGATTCGCTGCAGCAGAACCGTGCCGCGCTGGTGGCCTCCATCGACCGCGCCTTCGAGTTCGCCAGCGCCACCGAGGCCAATGCGGCGCAGGCCGACATCTTCGGCGACTGCGAACACGGTTCGGCCACGCAGGAGCCCGACCTGGTCGACGCCACGCCCTGGGGCGTGAAGGAGCGGCTGACGCTGGAGAAGACGGCGATCGGCTTCTATCTCTCAGGCCACCTGTTCGACGAGGTGGAGCACGAGGTGCGGCGCTTCTGCAAGCGCGAGATCGCCGATTTGATCGACAGCCGCGAGCAGCAGGTGATCGCCGGCATCGTGAGCGACATGCGCGTGATCAACGGCCAGCGCGGCCGGCTCGCGATCTTCAAGCTCGACGACAAGTCCGCCTCGATCGAGGCCACGGCCGACGAGGCCCTGATCAACAACAACCGCAACACGCTGAAGGACGACGAACTGGTCATCGTCAGCGGCCGCCTTCAGCCCGCCCGCGGCGGCTTCGAGGCACGCTTCCAGGTTCAGCAGGTGTGGGACCTGGCGACCGCGCGCTGCCGCTTCGGCAAGTTCCTGCGGGTGGCAGTCAACGGCAAGGCGCCCGACATCGCACGCATGGTGCGGGAGTTTCCGCCGCGTACCGAACAGAGTGAGCATGGTGAGCTGCTGCAGGGTCTCGGCGTGCGGCTGTCGATGGCGCGCAATGGGGCGCAGGTGGAACTGCAGCTGGGTGAGCGGGCCAGGTTTTTCCCTAGCGATGCGGCGCTGGCCAGCTGGATGGCGCAGGCGGAGGCGGGGAAGGCGACTGTCGTGTACGAATAGGGCTCTTCGATGCGGACCTCGGGGTCTGCGCTCGTCGGGCCGGCGCGCCGCGGGATGCGGTCGGTCTTCAAGCATCGCATCAGTGGCCGAGCCGTTCGGCAGCGCTTATCCTGTGCGCGAACTCCACCGACGACCGCCCCATGACCGACCTCAGCTCCATGCAACACGACATTCCCGCCGACCGCCTGCCCGCGTTGCTCGCCGCCATGCCCAAGGCCGAGCTCCACATGCACATCGAGGGCTCGCTGGAGCCCGAGCTGATCTTCGCCCTGGCGCAGCGCAACGGCGTGAGCATTCCCTACGCCAGCGTGGAAGAACTGCGCCGTGCCTACGCCTTCACCAATCTGCAGAGCTTTCTGGACATCTACTACGCCGGCGCCAGCGTGCTGCTGAAGGAGCAGGATTTCTACGACATGGCCTGGGCGTACCTCGAGCGCGCGGCCGCCGACAACGTGGTCCACACCGAGATGTTCTTCGACCCGCAGACCCACACCGCGCGCGGCGTCGCGATGCAGACGGTGATCGACGGGCTGCACCGCGCCTGTATCGATGCGCAAGCCAGGCTGGGGGTGAGCGCCGCGCTGATCCTGTGCTTCCTGCGCCACCTGAGCGAAGAGGATGCCTTCGCGACGCTGGAGCAGGCACTGCCGTTGCGCGACAAGTTCATCGGCATCGGCCTCGACTCCAGCGAGCTCGGCCATCCGCCCGAGAAGTTCGCGCGCGTCTTCGCACGCTGCCGCGAACTGGGTTTCCACCTCGTGGCCCACGCGGGCGAGGAGGGGCCTCCGGCGTACGTGTGGAGCGCGCTCGACGTGCTGAAGGTGGAGCGCATCGACCATGGTGTGCAGAGCACCAAGGACGCGGAGCTGATGAAGCGCCTGGCGCAGGAGCGCATTCCACTGACCGTGTGCCCGCTGTCCAACCTCAAGCTCTGCGTCTTCCCCGAACTCGCGCAGCACAACCTGGGACAACTGCTCGACGCGGGGCTGTGCGCCACCGTGAACTCGGACGACCCGGCCTATTTCGGCGGCTATATGAACGAGAACTTCCTTCAGACCTTCGCGGCGACGGGGCTGACGGCGAAGCAGGCCTGGCAGCTGGCAGCGAACAGCTTCGAGGGCAGCTTCGTCGACGCGGCGACCAAGGCGCGCTGGATGGAGCGGTTGAACGAATGCTTCGCCCAGTTCGGGAAGGCTTGACGCTGCTCACTGGCAGTGTGGACCCAATGAAGTTCGTTCTTGTTGGGTAACTTCGGAGATGGCTGCGAGCGGCGTGGTCGTGCCACGCAGGAGCAGCCCACGCCCAAGCCGATGCCAGGTCGTAGGCCAGGTGGATCCCGCCCAGGCTCTGCGCCTGCCCGGCCAGGCTCAGGCCCAGGGCCAGGGCCACCAGCAGCATTCCGCCAATGGCCAGCGGGCGGGCGCCCCAGCGGTCCGCCAGCGGGCCACTTGCGATGCCGAGTCCGAAATACAGGCAACCTGCCAGCGAGAACACCGGCGACACCGAACCGCGCGAGGCACCGAAATCCTGCTGCAGCGGTTCGAAGAAGGCGCTGAGAAGGGGCGCGAAGGCGCGGAGGCTGCCGCCGGACCGCGGGGTGGGCTCATGGTGTCCCCAGGTCGACGCCCATTCAGCCGGCGGCCCTCATGCGGGCGGCCGTGTCCATCAATGCGCGCGCGTCGCCGCCGTCGGGGCGGGCGGGGTGTGTGTCCGGGCACAGGCCATCGCCGCCAGCGCCAGCAGCAGGGCCGGCACCCCGTAGAGCCACGTCGTGGGTGCCACCGGTAGCAGCAGGCCCGCCAGCAGCGGCCCGGTGCCCGCGCCGATGTCGCGCCACACGGCGCGGGCCGCCAGGGCCTGCACGCGCCCCGGGCCCGGGGTGCGCTGCATCACGATCGGGGCCAGCAGCGGCAACTGCAGCGCGCGCAGCACCACGATCAATGCCGCGCAGGACCACAGCCAGCCCGCGCCGAAGCCGATCAGCGCCAGTGCCGTCAGCAGCGACAGCAGCAGTAGCAGGCGCACGGGGCCGAGCTTCTCGGCCATGCGGCCGCCGGCCGGACTCAGGAGGATCTCGGCCAGGTAGCGCAGCGCCATCAGCAGGCCGGCCACCACCACCGCGCCGCCCGGGAGCAGATCGCGACCGAGGTACGACAGGCCGACGATGAACAGCCCATCAAGCGTGAGTCCTTCCATGAAGGACCACGCATCGAGGCTGGTGGGCCGCTGGAAGCGGCGCATGGATGCCGTCACCGGATGCGGCAGCGCCGGCAACTTGCGCGCGACAGCCAGGCCCGGCAGCGCGACTGCGGCCAGCACGAGGAAGATGGGCCGCGGCCCAGCCCATTGCGCGAGCAGCGCGCCCAGCGGCAGCGCGAGCACCGGCCCCATCGCGATGAAGGCGCGCGAGCGGCCGCTGCGGTGCGATGCGCCGATCGGGTCGGCGGTGGCGAGCGCCTGCGTCGACAGATTGAGCGCCGCGAAGCACAGGCCCCACAGCAGCCGCAGCGGCAGCAGCGCCCAGAAGCCGGACAGCGTGGCGTAGCCCAGCGCGCAGACCGCGGCCATCGCCACCGCGAGCAGGTTGGTGGGACGGTCGCCACGGCGGGCATAGAAGCGCGCCACCTGGCCGTAGCCCGCGATGCGCACCAGCCGGTTGGCGGCGAGCAGCATCCCGGCTTCCGCCAGCGTGATGCCGAACTGGTCGGCATACATCGGCAGCAGCAGGTAGAGCAGCGTGTCTGCGGGCAGGGCCAGGGCCAGGACAATGGCGGCGCGGCGGGAGTCGCGGTCGGTGGTGACAGTGGGGCAGGGGTTGGGCGGCATCGGTAGCCCCATGGTGCGCTGGCCATCTTGCCTTCGACAAGCGACATTCCTGCGCCGGCATGCGTGAGAAAATCGCACGCATGCCGTCCCGCGAGCCGCCCCTGAATGCTGTCCGTGTCTTCGTGGCGGCGGGCCGGCAACTGAGCTTCACGCGGGCCGCGGCCGAACTGCACGTCACGCACGGCGCGGTGAGCCGGCAGATCCGCTCGCTCGAGAAATTTCTCGGCGTGGCCCTGTTCGAGCGGCGCATCCGGCAAGTCGCATTGACGGCCGAGGGGCAACAGTTCTATGCCGAGGTCGAACCGGCGCTCGCGCAGATCAACGCCGCAGCACGCGCCCTGGCCCGGCCGGCCGCGGGACGGGCGGCGGTGCGCATCAACGTGCGGCCTTCCTTCGCGCTGCGCTGGTTGATCCCGCGCCTGCCGGATTTCGTCGAGCGCTACCCGGACATCGAACCGCAGGTCGTCACCAGCACCCGCCCGCCCGGGCAGGAGGCCGAGGGCTTCGACGTCGCTGTGCGTCGCGGCCTGGAGGGCTGGCACCCGGCGATGCAGGTGCATCCCTTCCTGGAGGACGAGGTGCTGGTGGTCGGTGCCCCCGCGCTCTTCGCAATGCAGCCGCTGGAGGACGTGCGTGGGCTCGCGTCCCATGTGCTGCTCTCCGCGAAGACGCGCAAAAGCGACTGGGACGACTGGCGCCGGCACTTCGGCGCGCCGCGTGCCCGGCCAGCCGGTCGGCTGCAGTTCGACCACCTGCATTTCGTGATGCAGGCGGCGGTGGACGGGCTGGGTCTGGCGTTGGCGCCGGCTTCGCTGCTGGCACACGACCTGGAGTCGAAGCGGCTTCAAGCGGGACTGCCGGAGATGCGCATGCCGCTCACGCGCTACTACTACGGCCTGGCGCCGGGCGCGTCGCCGGAAGCGCGCTGCGTGACCGAGTGGTTCGAGGAAATGCGGCGGGCGCAGCGACGAGCCGGGTCAGTGGACTAGCGCCGTTGTTGTGTACGCCCGGTACGCACCACCTTGCGGGTTTTCTGGAGCTCTCTCAGTTGTGCCAGTTGATTCGGGCAGTCCGCGTTGCTGGCCACCAGCACGAAGGGGCTGCGCCGCAGTGCCTCGACGGTCTTCTCGACCTCGGCTGGCGGGCGGTTCTTGTTGACGAGCCCGGCCGCGACGGCTGCGCGGGATTCCTTGTAGAAGCCTTTTTCGAAGGCCGGGGTGCCGCAGCGCGCCGCGATCACGCGCCAGTCGGCCTCCTGCTGCTCTGCCACGGTCGGCGGGGCCGAAGACTGCCTCGTCTGCGCCTCCGCCGGCACGCAGATGCCGATGACGGATGCCGACAACAGTGCTCCCAATTCGATACGCGCTTTCATGACCTGCCCGAATTCCAACGAACGCCGATGGACGTTGCGAAATTCGATCCTACTGCGGCGCCCTTGCGCACGCATGCCGGGCCGTGAACTATTGCACCGGGGGCAGCGCGAAGTTGCGGATTCGCATCGCCGTGTGGCGATTGCGCTGCACGGTCGCAGGCAGGGGCTGCAACAGCGTCGATGCGTTGCCCCTATGCTGGCGCCATGGACAACCTGCTGGTCGGTGCGGCACTGCTGAGCGCCGTGTTGCACGCGGCCTGGAATGCGGCGGTGAAGGCCAGCCCGCATCCGGCGCAGGCGATGCTGGGCCAGATGCTGGTGTCGGCGGTGCTCGCCTTGCCCTTGCTCGCGTGGGCGGGGCTGCCGCCCCCGGCTGCCTGGCCCTGGCTCGCGGCGTCGTTGCTGCTGAACGTGGGGGCGGTCGCCGCGTTGCTGCGTGGCTATGTGCATGCGGGCTTGGGCATCGTCTATCCGATGGCGCGCGCCTCCTCGGTGCTGCTGGTGCTGCCGCTGGCCGCGGCCGTGGCGGGTGAGCGGCCTGCGCCGCTGGGGATGCTCGGCATTGCACTGGTCAGCACGGCGATGCTGATCCTCGCGTTGGGCACAGGCCGTGAAGGCAAGCTGAAAGGGCCGGCCCTGGGCTGGATCCTGGCGGCTGGCGTCTTCGGGGCGGGCTATGCGGTCTGCGATGCGCAGGGCGTGCGGCAGTCGCAGTCGCCGCTGGCCTACGGCGCGGCCCTGACCATCGTCAACGCGGCAACCTGGGCCTGGCTGCAGCAGCGTGCGGGCGTGTCGATGGCCGGCGTGGCGGCCCAGTGGCGGCGCGCGCTGCCGGCCGGCGTGGCGGCGATGCTTTCCTATCTGCTGATCCTGTGGGCGTTCCAGCACGGCCCCATCGCCCTGGGCGCCGCGCTGCGCGACACCAGCGCGGTCTTCGCCGCCCTGATCGCGGTGACGATCCTGAAGGAGCCGCTGGACCGCCGCGTGCCGCTCGCGGTGCTGCTTGCGACAGTGGGGTCGATGCTGATCCGCCTGGGTTGACCTTCACGCGCCGACTAAAATACCGCCGGCGCTGCTGCCCCGCAGCGCCAATTTTTTTATCAGGGGCCATGTAGAGGAACACCATGTACAAAAACCTCGCTGCCGCGATCGCGGCCGCCTGCTTTTTCGTCTCGCCTTCTTTTTCCCAACCTGCCAAAGCTGCGCCTGCCGCCGATCCGCTGAAGATCGGCTTCGTGTATGTCGCACCCATCACCGATGCCGGCTGGGTGCGCCAGCACGAGGAGGGCCGCAAGGCCGTCGAGGCCGCGCTCGGCGACAAGGTAAAGACCACCTTCGTCGAGAACGTGCCCGAGGGCGCCGATGCCGAGCGCGTGATCCGTGACCTCGCGCAGCAGGGCAACAGGCTCATCTTCACGCCCAGCTTCGGCTACATGGAGCCCACGCTCAAGGTGGCGCGCGACTTCCCCGACGTGAAGTTCGAGTCCATCACCGGCTACAAGAACGCGCCCAACGTCGCGACCGCGAACGCGCGCTACTACCAGGGGCGCTACCTGGCGGGCATCGCGGCCGGGCGCATGACCAAGACCAACGTGGCCGGTTTCGTCGCGGGCTTTCCCATTCCCGAGGTGCTGCAGGGCATCAACGCGTTCGCCCTGGGCATGCGTTCGGTGAACCCGAAGGCGCAGGTCAAGGTGGTGTGGCTGGACGCCTGGTTCGATCCGCCGAAGGAGCGCGATGCGGCCATGACCTTGTTCAACCAGGACGTGGACGTGATCGCCTTTCACACGGGCTCGACCGCCGTGATGACCGCCGCGCAGGAGCGCGGCAAGATGGCCATCGCCTACCACTCCGACATGCGCAAGGCCGCGCCCGATGCCCAGATCGTCGCCGTGACGCACCAGTGGGGCGGCTACTACACGCAGCGCGCGAAGGCGGTGCTGGGCGGGAACTGGAAGCCCACCAGCGTCTGGGGCGGCGTCAAGGAGGGCATGATCCGCGTCGGCGATTTCGGCCCCAAGGTGCCCAAGGCCGTGCAGGAGGAAGTGCTGGCGCGCCAGCAGGACATCGCCAGCGGCAAGCTGATGGTCTTCCGCGCCGCCGACCAGGACGTGCACGACAACGAGGGCCGTGTGGTCATCGCCAAGGGCCTGAGCCTCGCCGACGACCAGATCCTCTCGATGAACTGGCTGGCCGAGGGCGTGCAGGGCCGCATCCCCCGCTGATCGCCGAAAGGCTTCGCAGCAGCAGGCCTGTTCAGTGCACGAAGCCGCGATCGCGGTGGAAGTAGGCGGCCTCGGGATCGATCTGCTTCACGGCCACCGCCGGAGAGCCGGCATACACCCGGTGCTCTTCGACGTGCGCCTTGTTCAGCACCGAGCCCGCTCCCAGCATCGAGCGGTCGGGCAACGCGGCCCCGCCGAGCACGGTGACGCGGGTGCCCACCAGGCAGTAGGCCCCGATGCGGATCGGCTTGCAGTCCTGCCGGTTGTCCACCACGTTGATGCCGTGCGTGATGATCTGCGAGTGGTAGCCGGCAATGGTGGTGAAGGCGCCGATGTCCACGCGGTCGGTGCAATCGATGATGTGCTGCTTGGTGACGGCCGCATGCTCGCCCAGTGAGAGGGTGGGGTCGCGGTCCTTGCGGTGCGTGAAGTGCGCGCCGGCCGGTGGATGGCCGGTGATCCAGTTCGAGCGGTCGATCACCGAGTGCGCACCGCACTCGAGCCGGCCCAGGTGGATGGCGACGTTGAAGTGGCCGATGTAGGCCCCTTGGCCCATCACCAGGTGCCCGGGGAACACATAGGACAGGCCGATGCGCGCGCCGTCCGCGATCTCGTAGCCCCAGAAGCGCCGCAGCACGGCGCGCTTCAGGGACCACGGCAGCAGCACCACCAGGAGGCCCAGCAGCCGCTTCACCGGGCAGCCTTTCGCTCTTCGAGCACGCGGCGGTAGGTCGCCACGTAGTTCGATGCCATGCGGTGCGCCGTGTAGTGCGAGGCGTTCTCCAGCCCGAGGCGCCGCATCTCGGCGAAGCGGGGCGTGGCCTGTTCGATGGCGGCGGCGATGGCCTCGGGATCGTTCGGGTCGATGTAGACCGCCCCTTCGCCGCCGATCTCGTTCATCGGCGCCAGGTCGGAGGTGAAGACCGGGCAGCCGCAGGCCTGGGCTTCGATCACCGGCCAGCCGAAGCCTTCCTGCAGCGAGGGAAAGAGCAGGGCGGTCGCGCACGCGTACACCGCGCGCAGTTCCTCGTGGGAGACGCCTTGCACCGTCTTGACGCGGTCGGCCACGCCGTGCTGTTGTGCCAGCTCGGCCATTTCCGGCACCAGTTCCGGCCCGACGAAGAGCAACTGGTCGACTGGTGCGGGAGTGCCGCTTCTGGCCGCGCGCGCCTGCAGGGCGATGAAAGCTTCGAGCACCGTGCGGCGGTTCTTGCGGGCCAGGTCCCAGCCCACGTGCATCAGGTATCTGTCCTGCGGCGAGATGCCCAGGCGCTCGATCAGGGGATGCGCTTCCTCCGGCGGCACCGGCCGGAAGTCGTCATTCAGGCCGTTGAGCACCACCGTGACCCGCGATTCGTCGGCCAGGCCGAGCTTGAGCAGTTCGCGGCGGGTCAGGTGCGAGACGCAGGCGACCAGGTCGGCTGCCCGAAGCCCCTTGGCGATCAAGCGCTGGAACAGCCGGCCGGTCCAGCCGACGTTCCAGCCGTCGACCATGCCCTTGGCGGCCTGGACCGCGATCACGTCGTGGCAGGTGATGACGTTGGGCTTGCTCTTGACCCACGGGATGTACATGCCATTGGAGTGGTCGGCCACGTGCACGACATCGGCCCAGCGCAGCTCGCGCGCGAGGGTGGGCAGGAAAAGGATGAACTTGTCGACGTAGCCCAGCCACTTCCAGAGGCGCGAGCTGGTCGGAACCCGGAGCACGCGCCGCGGCGGCGTGAGCACGCGCAGCTCACAGCCCTCGTGGGGCAGTTCGCGTTCCAGGATGCGCTTGAAGGCCAGCATGCTGGTCTGGCCGTCGGGGACGTAGTTCCCGATGAGAAGCACTTTCATGTTGGACGGGGCGCTGCGGTTGGCGTCTCGGAAGACATCTTTGTAGGTATTGGCGTAAAAAGGAATTATGTTCGACCGGCAGGTCCGTCCCGCGTAGGCGAAGGGCGGGACGCCGGCTTCGTCATATAGCGTCCATACGCGCGCGCACATTCCATACCTGCCGCGCGGCCTTACCCTCCCAGCCCATGCAAGCCTACCGTGCCTCCCTTTTGCGTTTCGATGAGGCCGGCCAGCCGGTGTTCGACGAAGACGGCCTGCTCGTGGTCGGCGCCGACGCCGCCGGCCGGCAGCGGGTGGTCGACGCAGGTGCCCATGGCGCCGTGGCGGCCCGCCATCCGGGACTGGCCGTGACCCACTGGCCGGGGCGCATCATCGCACCCGGCTTCGTTGACATGCACATCCATTTCCCGCAGACCGACATCATCGGTGCCCCTTCGGAAGGCCTGTTGCCCTGGCTCGAAAACTACACCTTCCCGGCGGAGAGCCGCTTCGCCGAGCCGGGGCATGCGGCCGAGGTGGCCGAGGTCTTCCTCGACGAGTTGATGCGCAACGGCGTCACCACCGCCCTGACCTTCGCGACCTCGCATCCCCAGTCGGTGCAGGCCTTTTTCGAGACGGCGCAGCGCCGCGGCCTGCGCATGATCACCGGCAAGGTCCTGCAGGACCGCCATTCGCCCGACGGTGTACGCGACCAAACTGAACAGAGCCTGATCGACACCGAGGCGCTGATCCGCCGCTGGCACAACGTGGACCGGCTGGGCTATGCGATCACCCCGCGCTTCGCGCCCACCAGCACCGACGCGCAGCTGCGTGGCGCCGGTGAGCTGGCGGCCAAATACCCGGACACCTGGATCCATTCGCACGTGGCGGAGAACAAGGACGAGGTGAAATGGGCGCGCGAGCTGTTCCCGGCCGCCCGCTCCTACCTCGATGTCTACACCGGCTTCGGCCTGATGCGCGAGCGGGCCGTCTACGCGCACTGCATCCACTTCGACGACGCCGACCGCCGCCTGATGCGCGAGACCGGCACCGCCGCGGCCGTCAGTCCGACCAGCAACCTGTTCCTGGGCAGCGGCTTCTTCGACTTCGAGGGGGCGAACCGCATCGGCTGCGCCTACGGTCTGGCCAGCGACGTGGGCGGCGGCACCAGCTTCAGTCCCTTCTCGACCATGCTCGCGGCCTACTACGTGGGCCGCGAGGGCCAGACCAAGCCGGGCCTGAGCATTGCGCCCTCGCAGCTGTGGTGGCGCCACACGGGCGGTGCGGCGCGGGCGTTGGGGCTGGACGGCGTGATCGGCAACCTGCAGCCGGGCTGCGAGGCCGACTTCCTGGTGCTGAACCCGGAGGCCACGCCGCTGCTGGCGCGCAAGACGGCGCGTGCGAACAGCCTGGAGGAACTGCTCTTCTCGATGATCGTGCTGGGCGACGACCGGCTGGTCGAACGGACGGTCATCTCACAGGCCCAGGCCGCCTGACCGGTGAAGGGGGGGCAGGATGGGCTGCCTAGAATAGCGGCCCCAAGGAAGGACCCCCCGTATGACACCCCCACGCTTATCACTTCGTGTATCGCTGCCCCCCAAGGGGGCTTCAGCGCCCGTCGGGCGGGCGCTGACATGAGCATCAAGAGCGACAAGTGGATCCGGCGCATGGCCGAGAAGAACGGCATGATCGAGCCCTTCGAGCCGGGCCAGATCCGCGAGCGGGACGGGCACCGCATCATCAGCTACGGCACCTCCAGCTACGGCTACGACATCCGCTGCGCGCCCGAGTTCAAGGTCTTCACCAACATCCACAGCACGGTGGTGGACCCGAAGGCCTTCGACGAGAAGAGCTTCGTCGACTTCCACGGGGACTACTGCATCATCCCGCCCAACAGCTTCGCGCTGGCGCGCACGGTGGAGTACTTCCGCATCCCGCGCAACGTGCTGACCATCTGCCTGGGCAAGAGCACTTACGCGCGCTGCGGCATCATCGTCAACGTCACGCCCTTCGAGCCCGAATGGGAAGGCTACGTGACCCTCGAATTCAGCAACACCACCCCGCTGCCCGCGAAGATCTACGCCGGCGAAGGCTGCGCTCAGGTGCTCTTCTTCGAAAGCGACGAGGTCTGCGAGACCAGCTACAAGGACCGCGGCGGCAAGTACCAGGGCCAGCGCGGAGTGACACTGCCGAAGACCTGATCCCGCATTCCGGCGCGATCCTACACGCGCTCGGGACGGCGCCGCCTGCCGCTTCGCGGAGAGGGCGGCACGCTTCGTTACACCTGCGGCGCATGTCGCTGCCGCGGCTTTCGGGAGCGGAGCATGTCCATCATTCAATCGGTGCGCGAGACGCATCCCTATCGTTTGCTTCTCATGGGCACACTGATCGCGGTCGTGCTGGTGCAAATGGTCGCGCTGGCGTGGATCGTCCGGGGACAGGTCCGCCAGGCCGAGCTGCGGGAACTACAGGCACGCTCGGCGGCCCATGCGACGACGGCGACGGCCTCCTCCCGCGCCGTGCCGGCGAGCCAGGGGCAGGGCGGCCGGCGCGACGGGCTCGTTCAGGCCGTGTACGTGCGCCATCCTTGAGGGCGTACCATCAGATCACAGCCGTCACGCGAGTCGGCAGGAGCGAGTCATGAGATGGGAAGGCAACGAACAATCGGACAACGTCGAAGACCGTCGCGCCGGCGGCGGCGGCTTTGGCGGCTTGCCCATCGGCGGGCGCGGCATCGGGCTGGGCACCATCGCGGTGGCGCTCGTCGCGGGCTGGATCTTCGGCATCAACCCGCTCACCTTGCTCGGCATTCTCAGCGGCGGTGGCGAGCCGACGGCGCAGGTGCAACAGGCGCCGGCGCAACGGCCTCCGGCCGACGACCGCGAGGCCGCCTTCGTCTCGACCGTGCTGCGCAATACCGAAGTGGTGTGGGGCCAGGTCTTCCAGCAGAACGGCAGCAGCTACCGGCCCACCCGCCTGGTGCTCTTCCGCGGCGCCACGCCCACCGCCTGCGGAACGGGCCAGTCGGCGATGGGCCCCTTTTACTGCCCCGGCGACAAGAAGGTCTACATCGACCTCGGTTTCTACGACACCCTTTCGCGCCAGCTCGGGGCGCCCGGCGAGTTCGCGCGGGCCTATGTGATCGCCCACGAGGTGGGCCACCATGTGCAGGACGAGCTGGGCATCACGGGCAAGGTCGACCAGATGCGCGGGCGGCTCAGCGAATCGCAGAACAACGCGCTGAGCGTGCGCGTGGAGTTGCAGGCCGACTGCTTCGCGGGCGTCTGGGCGCACCATTCGCAGGAATCCAAGAAGTGGCTGGACCCGGGCGACATCGAGGCGGCCATGAATGCCGCCGCCAAAATCGGCGACGACGCCCTGCAGCGCTCGGCCGGTCGGGCGGTGGTGCCGGACAGCTTCACCCATGGCTCCAGCGCGCAGCGCCAGCGCTGGTTCGGCGCAGGCTACAAGAGCGGGAAGATCCAGGACTGCGATACCTTCGCCGCGCGAAGCCTGTGAGGGGGTGTTCGGGTGCTATTGAAAAAATAGCGAAACATCCAGTCACCGCACTGTCATCCTCGAATTTTGCGGCGGTGCGACAATAGAAGGTTCATGACCAGTTCCTTCTCCAATCTTTCTCTGGCCGAGCCCCTGGCGCGTGCCGTGGCCGACATGGGCTACGAGAGCATGACGCCGATCCAGGCGCAGGCCATCCCGGTGGTGCTCGCAGGCCAGGACGTGATGGGCGCGGCGCAGACCGGCACCGGCAAGACGGCGGCCTTCTCGCTGCCCCTGCTGCAGCGCATGCTCAAGCACGAGAACAGCTCGACCTCGCCCGCCCGACACCCGGTGCGCGCGCTGGTGCTGCTGCCCACGCGCGAGCTGGCGGACCAGGTGGCACAGCAGATCAAGCTTTACGCAAAGTACACGCAGCTGCGCAGCGCCGTGGTGTTCGGCGGCATCGACATGAAGCCGCAGACGCTGGAACTGAAGAAGGGCGTCGAGGTGCTGGTGGCCACGCCGGGCCGGCTGCTGGACCACATCGAGGCCAAGAACGCGGTGCTCAACCAGGTCGAGTACGTGGTGCTCGACGAGGCCGACCGCATGCTGGACATCGGCTTCTTGCCCGATCTGCAGCGCATCCTGTCGTACCTGCCCAAACAACGCACGACGCTGCTCTTCTCCGCCACCTTCTCGCCGGAAATCAGGCGCCTGGCCAACAGCTACCTGCAGAACCCGGTGACGGTCGAGGTGGCCCGGCCCAACGAGACGGCCTCCACGGTCGAGCAGCATTTCTACAGCGTGAGCGACGACGACAAGCGCCGCGCGCTCAGGCAGATCGTCCGCCAGCGCGGCATCACCCAGGCCTTCGTCTTCGTCAACAGCAAGCTGGGCTGCGCCCGGCTGGCGCGCTCGCTGGAGCGCGAGGGCCTGAAGACCACCGCCCTTCACGGCGACAAGAGCCAGGACGAGCGCCTCAAGGCCCTCGCGGCCTTCAAAGCCGGCGAGGTGGACCTGCTGGTGGCCACCGACGTCGCGGCCCGCGGCCTGGACATCAAGGACGTGCCGGCGGTCTTCAACTTCGACATCCCCTTCAACGCCGAAGACTACGTGCACCGCATCGGCCGCACCGGCCGCGCCGGCGCCTCCGGCCTGGCCGTGAGCTTCGCCAGCGGCGGCAACGACGTGCGGCTGGTGGCCGACATCGAGAAGCTGATCAAGAAAAAAATCGAGCTGGAACCGGTGGAGTTCGACGAGGACCGCCCGCGCGGCCGCATCAACGACGGGCGCCGCCACTGGCGCGACGAGGGCGAGGCAGGCGATGCACGCGATGTGCTCGACCAGCCGCGCGAGCGTGGGGGCGAGGCCCGCTTCGGCCGCGGCAGCCGGCCCCACCGTGCGCCGGCGGCGCCGCGCGATCCCTTCTTCGAGAAGCCCTACGAGGCACCTGAGCGCGAAGCCGCGCCCGCCTGGGAAGCAACGCCCAAGACCGCGTCGCGCAGCATTTCCAGCAACATCAAGAGCAAGCGCAAGGTGCCGGCCCTCTTCAAGGCCGCGGCTCCAGCCACCAACTGAGCGGCTTCAGACGGGCTTCTGCGCCTGCCTGCAGCGCACCTGGATTCGTTCGCGCGCATGGGCCGTGGCCCCCAGGCGAACCGCGCTGAGGCAGCCACCCCAGACGCAGCCCGTGTCGGTCGAGATCAGATCCGGCCGCGAGACCCACCCCAGTGTCGACCAGTGCCCGCAGGCGACCGTGACGTTCGCGCTGCGCCGGCCCGGCACGTCGAACCAGGGCATGTAGCCCTCGGGCGCGGCGGCGGACCCGTCCTTGGTTTCGAACTCCATCTCGCCCTCCGCGCTGCAGAAGCGCAGGCGAGTGAGGGCATTGACGATCACGCGCAGCCGCGCCGTGCCCTTGAGCGCATCGTCCCAGCGTGCCGGCTCGTTGCCGTACATCTCCTGCAGGAACCCGCTCCAGGCCGGGCCGCGCAGCACTGATTCGAGTTCGGCCGCCAGCGCCAGCGTGTCGGACAGCGTCCACTGCGGCAGCACGCCCGCATGCACCATCAGCAGGTCGCTGTCGCCCAGGCGGCGGTGCAGCGCCATCGGCTGCCCGCGCAGCCAGTCGAGCAGGGCTTCGCGGTCCGGGGCGGTGAGGATGTCTGTCAGCGTATCATTGCGCCCGAGCCTGCGGGCGCCCTGCGAAACGCCCAGCAGGTGCAGGTCGTGGTTGCCCAGCACCGTCTGCGCCGCGCCGTCGAGGCGTTGGACGCGCCGCAGCACACCCAATGAATCGGGGCCGCGGTTGACCAGGTCGCCCAGGAGCACCAGGTGGTCGCGGCTGGGGGAAAAAGCGATGTCGTCGAGCAGGCGCGCCAGGGCCTCGTCGCAGCCCTGCACGTCACCGATCAGGTAGAGTGCCATGGTTCTCATTCTCCCCTGCGTACATGGATGTTTTCCTGCTGGCCTTGCTGACCACGCTCAACGCGGCGTTCGCAATGTCCGAAATGGCCCTCTCCACCAGCCGCCGCGCCCGCCTGGCGGCGCTGGCCGAAACGGGAGACGCGGGGGCCGCCGCGGCGCTGGCGCTGATGGAGTCGCCCACGCAGTTCCTGTCCACCGTGCAGATCGGCATCACCTCCATCGGCATGCTCAGCGGCATCGTCGGCGAGGCTGCCTTCGCCGCGCCGCTGGCCGCGTGGATGGAGCACCGGGGCATGGGCGAGGGCACGGCCAGCTTCGCGTCCACGGCGGTGGTGGTGACCTGCATCACCTTCTTCACCATCATCTTCGGCGAGCTGGTTCCCAAGCGCATCGGGCAGCTCTATCCCGAGCCGGTGGCGCGCTACGTCTCGCGCCCCATGCACATGCTGGCCGCGGCCGCCAAGCCCTTTGTGCTGCTGCTTTCGGGCGCCACGGCGGCCGCGCTCAAGCTGCTGCGCATCGACATGAATGCGGCGCGCATGGTGACCGAGGAGGAAATCTCCGCCAGCCTGGAAGAGGGCGTGGACGCCGGCGTGATCGAGATGCACGAGCACCAGATGGTGCGCAACGTGTTCCACCTGGACGACCGTCGCCTGAGTTCGCTGATGGTGCCGCGCGCCGACATCGACTGGCTGGAGGCGTCGGACAGTGTGGCGCAGGCGTTGCAGCGCGTGTCCGCCGATGCGGCCAGCGAGCAGATCCACTCCTGGTACCCGGTCTGCCGCCAGTCCCTCGACGACGTGGTGGGCATGATCAGCGTGGCCCGCCTGCTGGCGCTGGGCGCCGGGCACGGCGGGCGCCTCGAGGACGAGGTGCAGCCCGCCGTCTTCGTGCCCGAGACGCTGACCGGCATGGAGCTGCTGGAGCAGTTCCGCGCGCGCGCCACGCGCATGGTTTTCGTGGTCGACGAATATGGCGTGGTGCAGGGCCTGATGACGCCGGGCGACCTGCTCGAAGCCATCACCGGCGAACTGCAGACCGCCACCCAGGCCGATGCCTGGGCCCACAAGCGGGCCGATGGCCACTGGGACATCGATGGCCTGATGCCGGTGGCCGAGCTGCGCGCGCGCCTGGGCATCCGCGAGTTGCCGGAGGAGGAGCGCGGGCGCTACAACACGGTGGCCGGCCTCTTGATCTTCGTGGCGGGCCACCTGCCGGAAGTGGGCGAGGAGATCGACTGCGCCGGCTGGCACTTCGAGGTGGTGGCGCTGGACGGCAAGCGCATCGACCGGGTGGTGGCGCGCGCCGTCGCCGCCACGGCGCAGGACAGGCCGGCCTGATCCCGAAAGGCCGGCGAGGGGGCCCGGGCCCGGCAACGCCGGCACGCGGTTCAGCGCGGGTGCGGATGCTCGGCGCGCCAGCGCCACGGCGGCACCGGGGCGCGGTCCGCCCACAGCCCGGCGCGCTTGCCCTTGGCTTCGTGCTCGGCGAAGGCGTACTGGCTGCGCTCGCCGGGCGGTTGCTCGTCCGCATAGCCGCGCGCCCACCAGGCCAGGCCCAGTGTGAGCATGCCCAGGCCCGCATCCAGCGTCTTGGGGCAGCGCGCCTCGGCACAGCCCTCCGGTGCCACGCGAACACGGCAGACGAGGCGCTGATACCGATCGACCTCGCCGCAGTCCAGCCGCGCCTCCTTCCGATAGGCGATGCGCGACAGCGCCTGCTTCGCGCGGCGGCCCCAGGGCTGGTTCAGCTCCGGCGCGTCGACCGCATGCAGACGCACGGTGAGCTGGCGGAAGGCGCCGGGCTCGCCACACCGGACCTTGAGGGTGTCCCCGTCGCTGATGGCGACGACCAGGCAGATGAGGGCAGCAGAAAGCATCGGAGCAAAGCCCTTGATCCTAGTCCACCTGAAACGCTGAAATCGGCTGGTGCTGTCCACCCGATACGGGCGCGCTGCGGCCCAGCTCAAGAACGCCTGGCGCAAGGTCCGGACCCGAACGTCGGGGTCCCGCTCTGCCGCGGGGGGCGAGGCAAAAGTCGCTTGGGAAAGTAACCATTTGTGTGATTCAATCGGCGGCGGAGTTAGAGGACTGCCGAGGACATCCCATGAATAGACTGCTGAGCTTCGTCTGCATTGCCACCCTCCTGGCCGGCTGCGCGACCCGCCCCAACCACGGCCCCGGATCCGGTTCCGGCGCGGACTACGTCCCGGTCGTTCAAGCGCCCACCAACGACCCGGCCGCCTACGATGCCGACCTCGCCCGCTGCCGCGCCTCGGCAGCCAGCATTCCTTTCCGCGCAAGCCAGCATGACGACGCGCTCTTCGTGCTGGACACCGGCGTCGTCGGCGCCGGGTGGATGGCCGGCATCCCCACGATCAGCGGCGTGGCCGTGGTCGGTGGGTTGTATGCCTTCCAGCGCGCCGTCTACACCCCCGAACGCCGCGCCTGGCACGCGAAGCAGGAAAGCGCCATGGTCAACTGCCTGGCCCAGCGTGGCTACGTCAACCAGGACCCGAGCGTCCGCGTGACCTGGGTGCCCCCAGGGCAGCGCAGGGCCGAGACAGCGCTGCGCGTGACCGGTGTGGACACCTACAACGCCGAGCAGTTCGCCAAGGCCCGCCGCTGCAGCGCACTGCCCATGGCCACCCTGATCGAGAAGGGGCCGGGCTACGAGCGCCACAGCATTCCCTGCAGCAATGGCCAGGCCCTGGCCGTGCGTTGCGAGTTCGGGAACTGCCGGGCCGGGTAGGGCCCGCAGTCAGAAGCACTGCCTGCCTCCCGAGGCTCTCACGTGCTGCCCGGCCAGCGCCCGAAGCGCTCGTGAATCGCTTCCTTCAGTTTCCTGATTTCCATCAGCGCATCGAGCTTCGGCGCCTCCTTGCCCGCCAGCAGCGCGACCACGTGGCCTGCCACGTCGCGGCAGGACTGCGCGTCGCGGGCGCATTGCGCCAGGTTCTGCTGGCGTTCCCGCAGGTCGAGTTGGGAGTCGTCGCGCATCATCGATTCGGCCAGGCGCAATGAGGCGGCGGCTGCGGCGAGGCTCATCTGAATGGCGGCTCGCACACGGTTGCCGTAGTCGTTCTCTTCCTTGATGCGCGATTCGCTCAACTGCTTCGCGGGGGTCAGGTCGGCGATGTCCGTGGGGGCGAAGTAGGGGACGGAGACGGCCAGATGGCTGCGATAGGCGATCAGTTCCTCGATCACTGCGCGCACTCTCTCCACCGTCTCGAGATCCGGCGATTCCATTTGATTCCTCCACCCAGCCAATGTGTGTTGATCTGACCAAGTGTCGTTGCTGCAGGCAAAGCCGATGTCAGACAGCGCCGACAAACTCATTGGCGCTGTTAAATCTTCGACGCTTCGACGGGGCGCTTGCGCAACGGAGGAGATGGCCGGCGGATCGGGTTTGTACTTTCGACTTCGGCGCCATCGTGGGCTGCACCGCTGTGGATCGACGGATCAGCGAGTGTGCCGGTCTTCGCAGGCGTGGATCGCGGCGATGGAGCGCTCCACGCGCAGTGCGATCTCGTCGTGCAGCGCCTTGGGTGCCCGGCTGGTGGCCAGCATGAACAGCAGGCCCGTGCCGATGATCGCCAGCATGCCGGTCATGAGTTCGGAGACGATCAAGACGTCCATCAGCATTCCTTCGAGATGAGGAGACGGTGCGTCTCGCTTGGCGCAAAGTCTCCCACCGGCTTCCGGGACCTCCAATACGCCATATGGTGGACAGACGAAGGTGCAGGCTACTTGACGACCAGGCCCTTCAGCGAGGGATCGGCCGGCGGCAGCGCAAGCTTCATGTCGCGCAGCGTGCTCACCAGGAGTTGCGCGATCATCAGGTTGCGATGGCGCTTGCTGTCGGCCGGGATCACATGCCACGGCGCGTGGCTGCTGGAAGTGCTGCACAGGGCCTGCTCGTAGGCACGCTGGTAGGCGTCCCACTTCTCGCGGACCTGGAGATCGTCCATCTGGAACTTCCAGCGCTTGTCGGGCTCGTCGATGCGTGCCTGCAGGCGTTCGCGCTGCTCCTTCTTGCTGATGTGCAACATGCACTTGACGACCGTCGTCCCCGTTTCGACCAACAGCCGCTCGAAATCCTGGATCTGCGCATAACGTCGCCGGACTTCGTCCTCGTCGATCCAACCCTCGACCCAGGGCACCAGCACGTCCTCGTAATGGCTGCGGTTCCACACCATGATCTCGCCGCTGCGCGGCACGACGGCATGGCAGCGCCACAGGTAGTCGTGGGCGCGCTCGTTGTCGTTCGGCGCCTTGAAGGCGTTGACCCGCACGCCCAGGGGCGAGGTGCGCGAGAACACCCAGCGGATGGTGCCGTCCTTGCCGCTGGTGTCCATGCCCTGCAGCACCAGCAGCAGCTTGCGCCGGCCTTCGGCGTGCAGCAGGTTCTGCAGTTCATCGAGTTCTTCGGCCAGCGCGTCGAGTTGCGCGCCTTGCGACGCCTCGTCGCCTTCGAGGAAAGGGGATTCGCCGGGATCGACGTCCGCCAGCTTGAACTTCTTGCCGACGCGGTACTTCTTGAAGCTGGGCATGCAGTGCTCCTGGCTGATGGCACAGCGAAGAGGGTACGCGAGTTCAGTCGGTGTCGTTGTCGTCGAGCGACGCGCTCCAGCGGTCGCCCCAGTCGGAGCGCCGGGCCTGGTCCAGGTCGCGGCGGTCGCGCTTGGTGGGCCGGCCCTGCTCGATGCTCAGGGCCGGCTCGCTGCCCATGCGGCGCCGCTCGCGCGCGGCGGCCTGCGCGGCCAGGCTTTCGGGTGTCTCTTCATAGAGCTGCTGCGCCAGCGGGGCGGGCCCTCGCTGGGCGCTCAGGCCACGCACGTTGACGATGCGCTCCAGCCCGCCCCCGAGGCGGATCGCGACCCGGTCGCCGGCCTTCACCTCGCGCGAGGCCTTGGCCACCTCGCCGTTGATCTGGATGCGGTTCTTGCCGATCTCCTCCGCGGCCAGCGTGCGCGTCTTGTAGAAGCGCGCGGCCCAGAGCCATTTGTCGATGCGCAGTCGGTCCATGGAAGCTTGTTCAGTCGATCAGCGATTGTCCTTCGCCAGCGGCAGGTGCACCACGGCATCGAGCCCTTGCCTTCGTCCGCCGGCTTCCCGGTTGTCGAGCGCGATGCGGCCGCCCAGGGCGAGCACGATCTCGCGGCAGATGGCCAGCCCCAGGCCGGAGCCGCTGCCGGGGTCGCCGGCGGCAAAGGGGGCGAACAGGCGCTGGCGCAGTTCTTCCGAGATGCCGGGCCCGTCGTCGCTGACGACGAAGAGGGCCTGGCCGTCTTCGACCACCACGCGCACTGCCAGCGCGCCGCCCTGCGGGCTGTGCTTGATGGCGTTGTGCAGCAGGTTGCGTGCGAGCTCCTGGAGCATCCATTGATGCGCGCGCACCGGGACCGGCACGCCCGCCACCGAGAGCTCCACGTCCAGCGCCTTGTCCGCCATCAGCGGGGACAGGTCGAGCGCGATGCGGCGCACCGCCTCGCCCAGGTCCAGCGTCTGCGATTCGGGCTGCTGCCGCAACTGCTCGACCTTGGCCAGCGACAGCATCTGGTTGGCGAGCGTGGTGGCCCGTTCCACCGTGGCGCTGATCTCCGTGAGCGCCTCCTCGTGCGGCACGTCGCCGCGGCGCGCGGATTGCACCTGGGCTTTGAGCACCGCCAGCGGCGTGCGCAGCTGGTGGGCGCTGTCGCGCACGAAGCGCTTCTGGTGGTCCAGCAGGCGCTGCAGCCGGCCCATGACGCGGGTGGTGGCATCGACCAGCGGGCGCAGCTCGCGGGGTGCGTCCGGCGCGTCGATGGGAGAGAGGTCGTCGGCCGCGCGCCCCTCGATCAGCTCGCCCAGCCGGCGCACCGGCTGGGTCGCACGCTGCACCACGAACACCGTGACGCCGCCGATCACGCCCAGCAGCACCAGTTGCCGCCAGAGCATGTCCACGAGCAGCTTGCGCACCAGCGTCTCGCGCAGCTCCAGGGTCTCGGCCACCTGCACCACCGCCATGCCGCGCCCGCGTGCACTGGCGACCGGCTGCAGCAATACAGCCACCCGCACCGGCTCCCCGCGGAAGCGGGCGTCGTAGAAATCGACCAGCGCGGCGTAGGGCGGCCGGTCGGGCAGCTTGCCGCGCCAGAAGGGCAGCTCGGCGAAGCCGGAGATCATCTCCCCGTCGAGCGCCGAGACGCGGTAGTAGATGCGGCTCTGGTTGTCGGCCTCGAAAGCCTCCAGCGCGGAGTAAGGCACGATCGCGCGCAGCGTGGCCAGCTCGTCGTAGCCTTCCACGTCGAGCTGTTCACCGATGGTCTTGGCCGAGGCCAGCAGGGTGCGGTCGTAGGCCGTGGTCGCCGCCGACAGGCTCTGGCGGTACAGGCTCACGCTGTTGATCACGATGAACAGCGCGACCGGCGCGAGGATGCCGACCAGCAGCCGGGCCCGCAACGAGGCGGCACGGATCATCGGCCACCTTCGCCAGCGCTCGTGCACCGCGCAGCGGCCTCGCGGATCATGCTTCCTCGCGCAGCAGATAGCCCAGGCCGCGCAGCGTCATCAGTGCCGCGCCGGTGCCGGCGAGCTTCTTGCGCAGCCGGTACACCACCACTTCGATCGCCTCGTACTGCACCTCGGTCTCGCCGGGAAAGACCAGCTCGAACAAACGCTCCTTGGCCACCGCGTGGCCGGGCTTCATCATCAGCGCCTTCAGCAGCGCGAGCTCGCGCGGCGTGAGCTCCATCACCTCGCTGCGGTGGTAGATGGCGCCGCTGTGGGGCTCGTAGCGCAGGCCACCCACCTGCTGCGGGCTGTGGGCCGACTCCGGAGCCGCGTTCTGGTTGCGGCGGTGCAGGGCGCGGATGCGCGCCTCCAGTTCGTCCAGGTCGAAGGGCTTGGGCAGGTAGTCGTCGGCGCCGGTGTTGAGGCCGATCACGCGGTCGCCGACCGTGCCGCGCGCGGTCAGCAGCAGCACCGGCGTGCGCAGGCCTTCGGCGCGCGCGCGGGCCAGCACCTGCAGACCGTCCAGGTTCGGCAGGCTGAGGTCGAGCGCCACCACGTCGGGTTCGAGAGCGCGCCACAGCGCCAGCGCCTCGGCCCCGTCGCCGCACAGGCGCACGTCGATCATGCGGCGGCCCAGGGTGCGTTGCAGGGTGGTTTGCATGGAGGGGTCGTCTTCGACCAGCAACAGCTTCATCGCCGGAATTTCGGTGTTTACCCCAGTGTGCCGGACAGCCAACTGACAGCGGGGCGGCGCATCATAGCGGCGTTCCGCTTCCAATGATCCCCAAAAGGAGACACGCATGCGTCGAGATACCTTCCTGAAGTCCATGGCCGCGCTGGCCGCTACCGGTGCCCTGCCGCTGTCGGCCTGGGCGGCCCCCAACATCAAGATGATGATCCCGGCCAACCCGGGCGGAGGCTGGGACACCACCGGGCGGGCGCTGGGCAAGGCCATGACCGACGGCAAGCTCGCCGACACCGTGACCTACGACAACAAGGGCGGCGCCGCCGGCGCGCTGGGCCTGGCGCAGTTCGTCAACGGTTCCAAGGGCGACCCCAACGCGATGATGGTGATGGGCGCCGTGATGCTGGGCGGCATCATCACCGGCAAGCCGCCGGTGGACCTGTCCAAGGCCACGCCCCTGGCGCGCCTGACCAGCGAGTACAACGTCTTCGTGCTGCCGGCGAGCTCGCCCCTGAAGAGCATGGCCGACGTGGTCGAGCAGCTCAAGAAGGACCCGGGCAGCGTCAAGTGGGGCGGCGGCTCGCGCGGCTCCACCGAGCACATCGCCGCGGCCATGATCGCGCAGAAGGTCGGCGTCGATCCCTCCAAGATCAACTACGTCGCCTTCCGCGGAGGCGGCGAGGCCACGGCGGCCATCCTGGGCGGCAACGTCACGGTCGGCGGCAGCGGCTACAGCGAGTTCGCCGAGTACATCAAGACCGGCAAGATGAAGGCCATCGCCGTCACCTCGGCGCAGCGTCTGCCCGGCATCGACGTGCCCACGCTCAAGGAGCAGAAGATCGACGTCGAGATCGGCAACTGGCGCGGCGTGTACGGCGCGCCCGGCATCACGCCCGAGCAGCGCAAGGCGCTGATCGACCTGGTCCTGGCCGCCATCAAGACCCCGGCGTGGACAGAGGCCATGAAGAAGAACGACTGGACGCCCGCCGTGCTGTCGGGCGATGCCTTCTCCAAGTTCGTCGACGAGGAATTCGCGAGCCTGCGCGCGACCATGCACAAGTCCGGCATGGTCTGACCGGGGCACGACACGCCGGAGCGGCGGTGCGCCGGGATGAGGCGCGCGCCGTTCCTTTCGCCAACCATCACGTCCACGCGCCTCCCCGTGCCTGGACATGCGAGCACACGCGAGGTCCAGAACAATGACCAACACCGACCCCACGCAGAGTGGGTTTGCGCAACTCGATCCCGAGCCGCTCAAGGCCGCCGTGTGGCCGCAGACGCTGGTGGGCGTCGGCGTGCTGTTCACCGGGCTGGCGCTGGCCTATGGCGCGACCTTCATCTCCTCCGAGGCCGGCTACGGCGGCGTCGGCCCCAACTTCCTGCCCTGGGTGGTCTCGATCGCGCTGACCATCTGCGGCGCCTGGATCATCTGGGAATCCCGCACCGGGGGCTTTCGAGAAATGGAAGCCTCCGATGGCGAACCCTGCTATTGGAGCGGCTTCGTGTGGGTTTCGGCCGGGCTGCTGCTCAATGCGGCGCTGATCACCATCATCGGCTTCATCCTCAGCTGCACCCTGTGCTACCTGCTCGCGGTGCAGGGCCTGCGGCGCTCCAAGGGGCAGGCCGGCGTCAATGCGCCGCGCACCTGGGTGACGGACATCATCACCGGCTTGCTGATCTCGGCGCCCGTGTACTGGATGTTCACCAAGTTCCTGGCCATCAACCTGCCGGGCCTCACCGGCTCCGGATGGATCTGAAGCAGGAGCGAGTGACATGGAAATTTTTCAAGCATTGATCCAGGGCTTCGCGGCGGCCATCACGCCTGCGAACCTGATGTGGTGCCTGGTGGGCTGCGCCCTTGGCACGGCGGTGGGCGTGCTGCCCGGTATCGGACCGGCGGTTGCGGTGGCGATGCTGCTGCCCATCACCGGCAAGGTGGACATCACTGCCTCGATGATCTTCTTTTCCGGCATCTACTACGGTGCGATGTACGGCGGCTCCACCACCTCCATCCTGCTGAACACGCCGGGCGAGACGGCCAGCATGGTGACGGCGATGGAAGGCAACAAGATGGCCAAGAGCGGGCGCGCCGGCGCCGCGCTGGCCACCGCGGCGATCGGCTCCTTCGTTGCCGGCAGCATCGCCACCGTGGTCGTCACGCTGTTCGCGCCTTTCGTCGCCGACTTCGCCGTCAAGCTGGGGCCGCCGGAGTACTTCCTGCTGATGCTGCTGGCCTTCACGACCGTGAGCGCGGTGCTCGGCAAGAGCACCCTGCGCGGGCTGACGGCGCTGTTCATCGGCCTGGCGGTCGGTTGCATCGGGCTGGACCAGATCTCGGGCCAGGGCCGCTACACCGGCGGCATCTCGGAACTGCTCGACGGCATCGAGATCGTGTTGGTCGCGGTCGGCCTGTTCGCCGTGTCGGAGGTGCTTTACGCGGTGTTGTATGAGGGCCGCGTGGTCGAAACACAGAACAAGCTCAGCCGCGTGCACATGACGGCGCGCGACTGGAGGCGCTCCATCCCCGCCTGGTTGCGCGGCACGGCCATCGGCACGCCCTTCGGCTGCATCCCGGCCGGCGGCACCGAGATCCCCACTTTCCTGAGCTACGCCATGGAAAAGAAGCTGGTCAAGGAGCCGGCCGAACGGGCCGAGTTCGGCACCAAGGGCGCGATCGAGGGCGTGGCGGGTCCGGAGGCGGCCAACAACGCCACCGTCACCGCCGCGCTGATCCCGCTGCTGACACTGGGCATCCCGACCTCCAACACCACCGCCATCCTGCTGGGCGCCTTCCAGAACTACGGCATCCAGCCGGGGCCGCAGTTGTTCACCACCTCGGCCGCGCTGGTCTGGGCGCTGATCGCTTCGCTGTACATCGGCAATGTCATGCTGCTGGTGCTCAACCTGCCGATGGTGGGCCTGTGGGTCAAGCTGCTGAAGATCCCGAAGCCGCAGCTCTATGCCGGCATCCTGATCTTCTCCACCGTGGGCGCCTACGGCATGCGCCAGAGTTCCTTCGACCTGGTGCTGCTCTACGTGATCGGCGTGCTGGGCGTGATCATGCGCCGCTTCGACTTCCCCACCGCACCGGTGGTGGTGGGCATGATCCTGGGGCCGCTGGCCGAGGCGCAACTGCGCAACGCGATGTCGATCGGCGAGGGCAGCGCGGCGGTGTTCTTCCAGCGGCCGATGTCGGTGGTGCTCATCCTCGTCGTGCTGGCGGTGTTGGTGCTGCCGCGCCTGGCCAGGCGCATGAGCGAGCGGAAGCTGCGCGCTGCCGCGGCGGGTTGAGCCTTCCGCGGCGGCGGCGCCTGCATCCTCATTCGCTGGCCGGCGTGCCCGACATGCTCGCCGTGTGCGCGGCCTCGCGGCCGCCGCGTTCGATGCGCGCGACTTCCGCCGGGTACTCCGGCCCGTTGCGCATGCGCTGGTACATCGCCATCCGTGCGCGGTTGTCGGCGCGCATCGGGTCATAGCCTTCGCGATACGCGGTCTGTCCGAGGCCGGCGCGCAGCCACAGGTTCAGGTCGGCCAGCGTCTCGGCGCGGCTCACCGCTCCGGTCGGCGCATCGGCCGGGCCGACGCGCAGTTCCTGCGGCGTCCTGGCGTTCATTGCGGCCGACGCCACGTAGCCGGCCATCACGTCGGAGCGGCTGGCCATGCCGGCGGTGGTGGGAAGCGGTGCGCCGACCCAGGCTTCCGCGGGCACCGTCTGGGCCGATGCGAAGCCGGCCCATGCGACCAGCGAGACAGCAAGAACTTGCTTGGCATTCATGATGATTTCTCCTGAGCGGGTGGTGTCGTCGTGGGCACTGCGAGGATTGCCGTTCCCACGGATGCCAATGTCTCGCAAGCAGTGCCGCGAGGCTGTGCGTTTGCGCACGCCTTTCCCCAAGAGGCGCAAGTCGAGGGCGTTGGCGACCCGGGCGCTCAGAGTTCGACCGTGGTCATCGCCGTGCCTTTCGCGCACCTTCGGTACGACGCAGGACAGGCGGCGGACGCACGTATGGCACCCCGCTTGATCAACAATCGCGCCATGGACGACAGCAACGACAACGCCGCCCCGGAGGCCCGCCTCGTGCGGGCGCACGGCCGGGTGCAAGGCGTGGGCTTTCGCGAGAACTGCGTGCGCTACGCGCGCCGCAACGGCGTCGCGGGCTGGGTGCGCAATCGCCATGACGGCTCGGTCGAGGCGCTGCTGCAGGGGTCGGTGCTGCAACTCGAGCGGATGTGCGTCTGGCTGCGCAGCGGCGTGCCGGGCGCGCGGGTCGATGCGCTGGAGGTGGAGGCGGCGGCGGTGCCGTCGCCGCAGCTGGAAGGCTTCGAGCGGCTGCCGACGATGTAGGCGACGCAGTGCCTCAGGCCGAAAAGTGCATCACCCCGTCTTCCAGCGCCCCGAAGCGAAGGCTCAGCAAGTCGGCCACGTAGTTCTGGTTCAGCTTCCAGGGCTTGTGCAGGCCCTGCCTGGGCAGCATGTCCAGCGCCCGCTGTAAATACCCGGAGGAAAAATCGGTCCAGGCCGCCGTGGGCATGGACGGATCGCTCGCCTGCGGCACGCAGCGGCGTGCGCCGGTGCGCCGCATGTGCCGCAGCAGGCGGCAAACGAAGACGGCGGCCAGGTCCGCCTTCAGGGTCCAGGAGGCATTGGTATAGCCGAAGATCGACACCAGGTTCGGAACGCCTGCGTACATCAGGCCCTTGTAGCTGATCAATTGGCCCGAGACCAGGCGGCGGCCGTCGACGCGGACCTCGAGCGAATCCATCGACTTCAGCTTCAGGCCGGTGGCGGTGACCACCAGGTCCGCCGGCAGTGCCGTGCCGCCCGCCAGCTTCAGGCCCTTCTCGGTGAAGCGCTCGATCCGGTCGGTCACGATGCTGACGCGCCCCGCGCGGATGGCCTTGAAGAGGTCGCCGTCGGGCACCAGGCACAGGCGCTGCTCCCAGGGGTCATAGCGCGGCGTGAAGTGCGTGGCGACGTCGTAGCCGGGGCCGAGCTGGCGCTGCACCATGCGCGTGATCATCGAGCGTGCAAACTTCGGACGGCGCCGGCATAGGCGGAAGACGAACATGGCGAGCAGCACGTTCTTCCAGCGGGCCATCGCATGGCCCGCGCGGCTGCCCGCCACGCGCTGCAGCCAGCGCGCGAGCGTATCCGTAGTTGGGCTGGACACCATGTAGCTCGGAGAGCGCTGCAGCATGGTGACGTGCGCGGCCCGCTCGGCCAGCGCAGGCACCAGCGTCACGGCAGTGGCCCCACTGCCGATCACGACCACTCGCTTGCCGGCGTAGTCGATGTCTTCATCCCAGTGCTGCGGATGCACGATCCGGCCTTGAAAGTCGGCGCGGCCCACGAATTCGGGCGTATAGCCCTCGGCATCGTCGTAGTAGCCGACGCACATCAGCAGAAAAGTGCAGCGCATGCGCAGCGGGTCCTGGGCTTCGCGCTCGATTTCCACCGTCCATGCGGCCTCCTCGGAAGACCAGTCCGCGCGGCGCAGGCGGTGCCCGTAACGAATCAGCTTGTCGATGCCATGCTCGCGCGCGGTGTCGCGGAGGTACTGGAGGATGGTGGGGCCAGCGGCCACGGATTTCTCGTCGGTCCAGGGGCGGAAGGAATAGCCCAGCGTGTACATGTCCGAATCGGAGCGCACGCCGGGGTAGCGGAACAGGTTCCAGGTGCCGCCGAGCGACTGGCGTGCCTCGACGATGGCGAAGCTGCGATCCGGGCACCGCCGTTTCAGATGGCAGGCGGCGCCGATGCCGGACAGGCCGGCGCCCACGATCAGCACGTCGACGAACTCTTCGTTCATTCGCTGTCTCCCTGCCGCCGCGCCTAGCGGTAGCGCTCGCGTGCGAGGCGCGCGCCTTCAGCCAGCGCCTGCAGCTTCTTCAGCGCAAGCTCGCGGTCCATCGGCGCCAGTCCGCAGTTGGTGCAGGGCAGGAGCCGGTCCTTGGGCACGTAGCGCAGCGCTTCGCCGATGGTGTCGGCGATCTGCTCGGGCGTTTCCACCACGTCGCTGGCGACATCGATCACGCCGACCATGACGTCCTTGCCCTCCAGCAAGGCCATCAACTGCGCCGGCACGTGCGAGTGGAAGCATTCGAGGCTGACTTGGTCGATGCGGCTCTTGGCGAGGGCCGGGAACACGGCTTCGTACTGCCGCCACTCCTCGCCGAGCGACGCCTTCCAGTCGATGTTGGCCTGGATGCCGTAGCCGTAGCAGATGTGGACCGCGGTGGTGCAGCGAAGCCCTTGCGCGGCGCGCTCCAGCGCGCGCACGCCCCAGTCGGCCGCGTCCTTCATGTAGACGTTGAAGGCCGGCTCGTCGAACTGGATGACGTCGATGCCGTCGCTCTCGAGCGCCAGCGCCTCCTGGTTCAGCAGTTCGGCGAAGGCCATGGCGAGGGTGACGCGTTCGCCGTAGTGCTGGTCGGCCACCGTATCCACGATGGTCATCGGCCCAGGCAATGTGAACTTGGTGCGGCGCTGCGTGTGGGCGCGCAGCAGGCGCGCCTCGGCCTCGTGCACCCGCCCCTTGAGTCGCAGCGGCCCGACGACCTGCGGCACCATCGCGTCGTAGCGGTTGTCGCGGATGCCCATCCTCACCCGGTGCTCGAAGTCGATGCCCTCGACCTGTTCCAGGAAGCCGTGAACGAAATGCTGGCGCGACTGCTCGCCGTCGCCGATCACGTCGAGGCCGGCATCTTCCTGGGCCTTGATCCACAGCAGGGTCGCATCGGCCTTCGCCTGCGCGAGGTCGGCGCCTTCGGCCTTCCAGGCCGGCCAGAGCTTGCGGGTTTCGGCGAGCCATGCGGGCTTCGGAAGGCTGCCGGCGATGGCGGTGCTGAAGAGGGGAGCGGACATGGAAGAACCTCGCGGGGATGAGGTCGCGAGGGTAAGCCATTTCCGGATGTGCGGCATCGGGAGGCCGATGGCACGGGAAAGTCGCAAGGTGCGTGGCCTCAGGCCAGTTCGTGTATGGAAACGTCGGGCTCGGCGTCTTCAGCCATCGCCGCCTTCATCAGCCCGAGGGCAGCCTGTGCCCGTTGCGCGTGTTCGCGCAACGCATGCGCCACGGCGCGTGCCGGACTGCGGTTCGGCTCGAAGAAATGGACGGCGTACATCAGCCGGGCAGTCGCGGGGTCCAGCGCGAAGACACCCGTGGTCTTGCTGCCGCTGAGCAGGTTCAGGTGCATCAGGCCCAGCAGCGCGAGGAGCGGCTCGTCCTCGGGCAGCGCGCCCATGTCGAAATGCAGGATCAGGCGATTGGGGTCGCGTTGCGCATCGTGGATGAAGCTCACGGGCACATCGTCGATCACCGTGTGGCGCAGGTCGGCGAGCAGATACTCGTCGGTGTGGCCCAACTCGGCGGCGATGGCGACCAGCAGGGTGCGGAGTTCGAATTCGTTCATGGGCGGCGCCGATTCACAGCCTATCTTCCGAAGGGTGGTGGGCCGAGCCTGGCGATGCCGATCTCACCCGCGCTCTCAGTTCACGCAAGAGGACTTCGCGCAGTTCCGCCAGGATGCCGGCTTCGCCCGTCTCCATGTACTGGGTCGTCGCCAATCGCTGCAGCAGGTCGTTCGCAAGAAGCAATCGACGATGGAGGGGGATGGCGTGGTCCGCCAGGGCGCTCTCGATCAGCGGCATCACGATCTTCAAGTCCCGGTAGAAGGCCTTGTGGCCATTGGGCCGAAAGGGCATGAAGAGAATGTCGACGATCTTGAGCTTGTCGTCCGCCTCCAACTGGCTGAAGGCCGAAAGGAGCCAGCTTGCGCGAATCCGGGACATGTCCAGGCGTGCGGTGCTCATACCGGCGTGGAGGCGCTGTGCATTGAGTGCTCGCATGTACCGGACCAGCAATCGCTCGAGCCTGATGCTCGGATTCTCGAATGGCATCTCGACCTGGGGGGGCTGCAGGCTGCGTTGCAGCCCCTCCAGCAGATCGACGTTCGACGGCCACAAGAGTGAGTCGCTGCCTTCCAGGCGGGACACCACCGCCTCGACCAGTTCGGGCGATGCCGTTTCGGGAGCGTTCAGAAAGGCTGCGGCTTGGTTCACGAAAGGCAGAAAGTCTTCGAGCTTGGCATCCTGGCGCGTCATCTCGTCCAGGGCTTTCAACGCGGCGACCTGTAGCTCAGAGCTGGTCGGAAAGCCTATCGCCAGTTCTGCCCAGAACGAGGCGCGCAGTCGCGTCGGCAGGGACTCGACCGAATCGAGTGCCGAGATGAGTTGCCTGATGAATGGGGGGATGTGGTTGTCGGTGAATCCGAAGCGGCGAATGATGGCGCTCAGTGCAGACAACGCAATGTAGTGAGGATCGATGAACATCCCATGGTGGGAGTCCAGCGTTTGCCCCTTGGTGAGCTTGAACAGCTCCCTGACCATGGTCATGAATTTGTCTGTGCCAGTGCTCCAGAACAGGCGTTGAATGAGAAGGTCCGTGCGCGCCTTCTGTGCAAGGGGCCAGCACTGCAGCCTGACGTCCGAGGGGCCATGGACCAGCGCCGTGAGGGCACCGGGATCCCACGTGTCGCGAAGCTGATTGCCCAGGCAATTCAGGTTGCGCAACCATCTGATCGAGGCTGCGCTCGCGACATAGGCGGGATGGTCGCGCATTCGGCCCTGCAGCGCCATGCTGGCGCACGTCAGACCGAAGCACCGGCGAGCGGCTTCACTGAGCGTCTTGTCGTCTTGCCTGGCCTCTGGACTGACCGGCGATCTGACGAGGCGATCGATGATCAGGTTGCCGACGTCATGGCAGAGCAACTGCTCGAAGGGAGCGTGGGTCTGTCCCTGGGCAACGGCGATGATCTGGCCGCTTCTCAATGGGGGGGGTCTGTCGTTGATGAGGATGATCTGCTGCCCGGGGCGGTCAGGAATATTGCTCGCATTCGGTTGCGACGCGGGTCCTGACAGGCTCGTGCCGTCAGGCACTGTCGGCATTTCGACGTCGCTGTCGGTCGTGCCGGCGGCGACCCGCGAAGCAGTTGCATCCGTAGAGTGCAAGGGGGGCGTCGGCGCCAGGAGCGGGGTGGGCAAGGGTGTATCCAGCCGACGCTCTGGCGCGTCGGGAAGCTGAGCATCTTGGCCGGCGGTCCTGGGCTTTTTGGAAGTGCTCTCGGTATCGGAACGTGTGAATCGCTTGCCAGGGAGGCGCGCTGAGGTGGTGAACTGCATGTTGGACGACGTCTCTGACGGATTTGTGCAGCACTGGGTAACTCCGTCAGGACCCTGGTTCCTTCATGCGGGTGTGCCGACTCAGAGCTGTTGCAGGGGTCAGCCACAGATCGCAGGAGGCGAGCGTGTCACGGATCTCATCGCCGACGTGATTGCGCGTTCGCAGCCATCTGATTGAGGCTCTTCGGAGGGTCGGTTCATCGAACCGGACCGAAGTCATTGGCTGCATTCGGTTCGCCGGAAAGACTCGCGTGCAATACATGAAGCTCGTAGGTCTCCAGTGCCTTCTCGTTCGATGTCTCTTTCAATCGATCCAGAAGCTTCCTTGCAAGTGCCAATCGCATCTGGAGAGGCAAGGCATTGTCCGTCAGGGCGCTCCTGATCATGGGCAGGAAGGTTTGCACGTCCAGGTAGAAGAAGTCCTCGCCGTCTTCATCGGAGGTGTCCACGGGGACGTCGACGATCTTGAGCTTGTCATCCATGTCCAGTTGGCTGAATGGCAGCAGGAGAAGGCGGACGGGAATTCGGCGCATCTGTTCGCGCGCTTTGTGCAACAGACGGGTGTGCAGCGCATTGAAGGCTTGCATGTACTGCGACAGCAATGGTTGAAGCCGAGTGCGCTGAACCTCGGACAGCCCTTGGCCTTCACGCGCATGGACGAGCCCGGCGAGCGCGACCAGCAGCTCGACGCTCAAGGGGCTCAATGGTGTGCCGCTTTCCAGCAGATAAGTGATCATCGCTTCTCTGTGTTCATGCGGTGCCTCCTGTGGCTTCATCAAAAAGGCCATCGCTTGCTCGAAGAACTCCCCGAAGTGGGAGAGCTCGGCGTGCTCGTCGATCAACTTGCGAAGAACGTTCGACGCGTCCTGCCGTCGCCGAGGTTCACGGTGGCTGACTGTCAGTTCTGCCCAGAACTTCGCGCGGTGCCGAGGTGATGGCGAGAAGAGTGAATCGAACTCCTCGACGATCCGATCGATGATCTGGAAGGTGGGCAGACTGGCGAATCCGAGGGGGCGCACGATGGTGCCGAGCGCAGACGATGCGATGCACCGAGGATCGATGAACATGCGCGCGTTGGTGTCCGGTGTGTCGCCGCCGCTCAGCTTGAACAACTCGCTCAGCAAGGTCTTGAATTCGTCTGCGCTGGCGTGGTGGTAGAGCCGCTCAACAAGCATGGCGGTGCGCGTCTCCGGTGCGCTGGGCCAGTCCCGCAGCCTCACGTCGAAATGCGCGTGGATCAGCCTCCCGAGGGCGCTGGCACGATGTTCCGGGTCGCGGATCCGAGCGGCGATGTGATTCAGCGCACGCAGCCATTGGATCGAGGCATGGTGCGGATGAACGAGCACTTTCCCGCGCAGCGCCCGGCTGACGCACGCCAAAGAGGCGTACAGGCGAGCAGCCCGGTCGAGGGGTGCATCATCATGGGAACACACGGGATGGAGCGCCCCTGCAGCGTGATCCATGATCCGGCTGGCGACGTCATGGCTCAGCAGATCTTCCAGGGACTTCGTCCGCGGCAGGGCCGCGGCGACCGGCGGAATGTCCAATGGAAGAGATGACGCGTCCGGATGTTCGGCGCCTTTGTCGGCGGTCCTGGGCTTCTTGGTCGGTGGCTCGACAGCAGATCTCGTGAACGGGTGAAAGCTCGCTGCGGTGGGCTGCATGTGGGACGAAGTCTCTGGCGAATTTGCGCCGCTTTGTGTAACTCCGTCAGTTCCCAGGTTCCACCGCCGCGAAGTGCGACCTCAGCCCCGGCTCTTCGACGCCGGCCAGGCCTGCTGACAGAACAGGCATTCCGTCCGCAGCCCTTGTGCAGCAAGGCCTGCCGGGCTTGTTCAGGCAGTTGTCCACAAGCTTGTCCCCCTTTGCCGGGGACAGTTTGCAGGCCCGCATCAACTCAGCAGGTCATGCAGCGTGCGCGCCACCACCTTGGTCGCACGGCGCAGGTCTTCCAGCACCACGCGCTCGTCGCTGCGCTTGGCATGCGATTCGAGCACGGTGCGCGGCCCGGCGCCGTAGATCACGCCGGGGATGCCGGCCTCGACGTACAGCCGCACGTCGGTGTAGAGCGGCGTGCCCATGGCCCTGATCGGCTCGCCGAAGATCTGCTGGCCATGCTTCTGGATCGCGTCGACCAGCGGCTTGTTGCCGGGCAGCGGCCTCATCGAGTTGGCCAGCAGGATGCGGCGGATCTCGACCGAGATGCCTGGGCATTGCTCGGCCGCATCGGTGATCACCTTTCGGATGGTGGCCTCGACCTCGGCCGGGTTCTCCTCCGGGATCATGCGGCGGTCGAGCTTGAAGCTGACCTTGCCGGGCACGACGTTGGTGTTGGTGCCGCCCTCGATGCGGCCGACGTTCAGGTAAGGGTGCGTGATGCCCTCGACCTTGGACCTGACCTGCTGGTAGAGCGTGTTCTGCGCGTAGAGCGCATTGAGGATGTGCACCGCGCCCTGCAGCGCATCGACGCCGGTGCTGGGCACGGCGGCATGGGCCATCTTGCCGTGCACCGTCACTTCCATCTGCAGGCAGCCGTTGTGGGCCGTCACGACCTCGTAGCTGAAGCCGGCGGCGATCATGAGGTCGGGCTTCGTCAGCCCGTTCTTCAGCAGCCAGCCCGGGCCCAGGATGCCGCCGAACTCCTCGTCGTAGGTGAAGTGCAGCTCGATGCCGCCCCGGGTCGGCCTCGCCACTTCTTCCAATGCGCGCAGGGCGAAGGTGAAGGTCGCGAAGTCACTCTTGCTGACCGCGGCGGCGCGGCCGTAGAGGCGGCCGTCCTCGATCTCGCCGCCGTAGGGATCGTGCGTCCAGCCCTCGCCCGGGGGCACCACGTCGCCGTGCGCGTTCAGCGCGACGGTGCGGCCGCCGTCGCCGTACTTGCGGCGCACGATCAGGTTGGTGATCGACTCCAGGCCGTAGTCCTTCACTTCCTGCGCGGGCACGGCGTGTTTCTCGGCCTCGAAGCCGAAGGCTTCCAGCAGCTCGGCCGTGCGCTCGGCGTGGGGCGCGTTGTTGCCGGGCGGCGTGTCGGTGGGCACGCGAACCAACTGCTGGAGGAAGCGCACCTCCTCGTCGAAGTGGGCATCGATCCAGGCGTCGATCCGGTCGTAGTCGGTGCTCGTGGTCATGTCAGTGCGCCTTCTCGTTGGCCAGGTTGTCGAGCAGCAGTTGAAGGGCTTCCACCGCCAGCTGCATGTCGTTGTTGGTGCTCGATTCGAGCGGGTTGTGGCTGATGCCGGAATTGATGCCGCGCACGAAGAGCATGGCCTGCGGCATCACCTCGTGCAGCTTCATCGCGTCGTGGCCGGCGCCGCTGGGCATGCGCAAGAGCGGCACGCCCAACGCGTCGACCGCTTTCTCCCAGCGCTGCTGCCAGTCGGGCGCGCTCGGCGCGGCCGAGGCGCGCATGCTTTCCTCCAGCGTGTAGCGCAGGCCGCGCCGCTCGCAGATGGCCTTGAGCTCGGCGATCACGTCGGCGGCCAGCGCGTCGCGCTGCGGGTTGTCGGGGGCACGCAGGTCCAGGCTGAACTTGCACAGGCCGGGGACGACGTTGATGGAGCCGCTCGGCACTTCGAGCATGCCCACCGTGCCGACGGAGTCGCCGTCCTTCGCCGCGCGCTTTTCGACGAAGAGGATCAGCTCGGCCACGGCCGCGGCGGCGTCGCGCCGGCGGTCCATCGGGGTGGTGCCGGCGTGGCTGGCCATGCCGATCACCTCGCCGACGTAGCGCACGCCGCCGTTGATGGAGGTGACGATGCCCAGCGGGAGGTCGAGTTCGTTGAGCACCGGGCCCTGCTCGATGTGGACCTCGACGAAGCCCAGGTACTTCGACGGGTCGCGCTGCAGTTTGGGAATGTCCTCTTCCTTGAGGCCGGCGGCGGCGCGCGCCTCGCGCATGGTGATGCCGTCGGCGTCCTTCTGGTCCAGCCACTTCGGGTCGAAGTGGCCGGTCAGCGCGCCCGAACCCAGGAAGGTGGCCTTGTAGCGCTGGCCTTCCTCCTCGGCGAAGCCCACCACCTCGAAGGCGTAGGGCAGGCGGCGGTTCTGGCGCTTGAGTTCGCGCACGCAGGCGATGGGCACGAAGATGCCCAGGCGCCCGTCGTACTTGCCGCCGTTGCGCACGGTGTCGTAGTGCGAGCCGGTCAGCAGGGTCTTCGCATCGGGCCTGGCGCCCTTGCCGGGCAAGAAGCCTTCGGCCTCGTAGCGGCCGACCACGTTGCCCACCGCATCGATCTCGACGCTGTCGAAGCCGGCCTCGCGCATCCAGTTGGCGATCATCTGCGCGCAGGCGCGGTGCGCATCGGTCAGGTAGGTCACGGTGAGCTGGCCCTTCTCGGCATAGCCGGGGTCGGTGTGCGTCGCGAGCTGCTCCTGCCAGTCCCACACGTCGTTGCCCAGCTTGGGCGTGAGGCCGAACTTGTCGTCCAGCCGGATCTCGGCGATGCGGTGGATGTTGCGCAGCGCCTCGGCGCGCTCAAAGACCGGATGGTGCTGCACCCGGCGCTCGAAGGTGTCGATGATCTCGCGCTTGGACAGGCCCGTGCCGCGCGGCCCGCGCACCGCGAGGATGAAGGGGAATCCGAACTTCGCGTTGTAGTCGGCGTTGAGCTGCTGGATGCGGGCGAACTCCTCGGGCGTGCAGTCGGTCAGGCCGGCCTTGCCTTGCTCGTTGGTGGACTCCGCTGTCAGCGTCTTGCTGACCATGGCCTTGCCGGCGAGTTCGGGGTGGGCGCGGATCAGGCCCAGCTGTTCCTCGGCCGAGGCCTGCGCCACGGTCCGCACCAGCACGTGCTTGAGATGCGCCAGCGTGCGGAAGGGGCGCGCGGCGGCGGCGCGCTGCGCGATCCAGGGCGAGTGCTCATAGGTGCCGTCGAGCAGGGTGGCGACCTCGTCGGCCGAGGCTGCGTTCAGTTCTTCGATGCTGAGTGGCATGTCAGGCTCCCTTCGTCTCGGAGTAAGGATGGACTGCTTTCCAGTGGCGCGCGATGTCGAGCCGGCGGCAGACCCACACGCGGTCGTGCCTGGCGATGTGGTCCAGGAAGCGCTGCAGCGCCGTGATGCGGCCGGGGCGCCCGAGCAGGCGGCAGTGCATGCCGATGCTCATCATCTTGGGCGCCTCGTCGCCCTCGGCATAGAGCGCGTCGAAGCTGTCCTTCATGTACTGGAAGAAGGGGTCGGCATGCGAGTAGCCCTGGGGCAGGGCGAAGCGCATGTCGTTGCAGTCCAGCGTGTAGGGCACGATGAGCTGGGGTACCACGCTGCCGTCGGTCTTTTGCACTTTCATCCAGAAGGGCAGGTCGTCGCCGTAGTAGTCGCTGTCGTACTCGAAGCCGCCGTAATCAGCCACCAGGCGGCGGGTGCGGGGGCTGTCGCGGCCGGTGTACCAGCCCAGCGCGCGTTCGCCGGTGAGCTTCTCGATGGCTTCCATGCCCAGGCGCATGTGCTCGCGCTCGGCCGCTTCGTCCATGTTCTGGTAGTGAATCCAGCGCCAGCCGTGGCAGGCGATTTCGTGGCCCAGTTCCTTGAAGGCGGCGGTCAGCTCGGGATGGCGCTCCAGCGCCATGCCCACGCCGAAGACGGTGAGCGGCAGGCCGCGCTTCTCGAACTCCCGCAGGATGCGCCAGACGCCGGCGCGCGAGCCGTATTCGTAGATGCCCTCCATGCTGATGTGCCGCTCGGGGTAGCTCGCCGGATTGAACATCTCGGAGAGGAACTGCTCGGAGCCCGCGTCGCCGTGCAGCACGCAGTTCTCGCCGCCTTCCTCGTAATTGAGGACGAACTGCACCGCGATGCGAGCGCGGCCGGGCCATTGGGCATGGGGAGGGTTGCGCCCATAGCCGACCAGGTCGCGCGGATAGGGCTGGGTGGAGTCGTAGATGGTGCTCATGGAAGGATGGGGTTCAGGGTCAGGCGGCCAGTGCGACCGAGATGTCGTGCGTGGGAACCTTGCGGTCGAAAACGAGGTTGGCTTCGACGTTGAGCAGGTGTTGCGTCATCAGCTTCACCGCGCGCTCCTCGTCCTTGGCGGCCAGGGCCTTGACGATGTCGGCATGCTCGTCGTTGGAGTGCTCCGCGGCGCTGGCGCTCTGGTACATCAGGGTGATCAGCGCGCAGCGCGAGATGAGCTCGCCGAGGATCTGCGCCAGCACCTTGTTGCCCATCAGCTCGGCCATGCGGACGTGGAAGTCGCCCAGCAGCTCGGTGCGGTCGGAGACGTCTTCGCCCGAGACCGCGGCCTTCTCCAGCGCCACGTGCTCCTTGAGCGCCTTGATCTTGGCGGGCGTGACGGTGCGGACGAATTCGCGCGTCATCTCCGCCTCCAGCATGCGGCGCACCGCGAAGACCTGCTTGGCCTCGTCCACCGCCGGCGCCGCGACGAAGGCGCCGCGGGCGGGCTCCAGGCGGATCAGCTTGTTCTGCGAGAGCTGGAACAGCGCCTGCCGCACCAGCGTGCGCGAGACCCCGAAGTGATCGGCCAGCTTCTGCTCGGCCAGCTTGCTGCCAGGCTGGAGCCGGTGCTCGACGATGGCCTTGGTGAGTGCGTCCACGATGGCGCGGGTGGTGGTCGAATCCATGGTTTCCATGATAGACCCAAAGCCAGGAAGTGTATACACTTTTGTCGACCGGAATTTCCCCATTGCCTTGATCGAAGGAGCAACACCATGGGCTTGAGCACCCACGTCCTGGACACCATGCACGGCGGCCCCGCGGCCGGAATGGAGGTCGCGCTTTACACCACCGACGGCACCGGCGAGGACGCGCGCGCCACGCTGGTGAAGCGTTTCGCCCTCAACGCCGACGGCCGCAGCGACGGCCCGCTCTACAGCGACGGCCTGCTGAAGGCCGGCACCTATCGCCTCGTGTTCGACGTGGCGGGTTATTTCAAGTCACGCGGCGTGAAGCTGCCGGAGCCGAATTTCCTCAACCGCGTGTCGCTGGACTTCGGCGTGGCGAATGCCGACCAGCACTACCACGTGCCGCTGCTGGTCAGCCCCTGGAGCTATTCGACCTACCGCGGGTCCTGAATCTGCCAGGGCGGGCCCTAGAACTGTCCCTCGCTCAGCGTGTCCAGCTGGAAATGCCCGCCCTTGTCCCACAGCCAGGTCTCGGTCCAGGTCAGCTTGCCGATGCGGGTGGCGGCCGGATAGGGCGCGGCGTTGAGCACGGTGCGCTCGATCTCGGCGATCACCTCGGGTGCATGCTTCGGCGCGCGCATCCAGTGCATGGCGGTCACGCGGCCTTGCGCATCGAGCTCGACCTGCAGCGTGCCGATCGCGTAGAGCAGCGGCGGGAGCTTGCCGGCATAGATGCGCTGCGCGTTGCGCGCGTAGATGTGGCGCGCGGCGTCCTGCCTGTATTCGCGCGGGGTGCCGGCGGCCGAGGGCCGCGGCGTGGCTTGCGCGCTCTGCCCCGGCTCGACCGTGGCGCTGCTCAACTGGCCGGGCACGTGGCCCTTCTGTCCGCCCGGGCCGACCGCGACGCAGCCGGCAAGCCCGAGGGCCGTGGTCAGGATGGCCGCCAGGGCGCGGCGCAGGGTCGTCAGCGTGAATGTCATGCCGGGATTTATACCGTGGGCCCATGGCCCTCGCACCATGGAAGGTATCGCCGATGAATGGTCTGGTCGATGAACTGCTCGCGCACCTGGCGCGCGGCGATGAAGGCGTGCTGGTGCGGGTCGAGAGCACGCAGGGCTCCGCCCCGCGCGAAGCCGGCACCTGGATGGCCGTGTGGCAGGACGGCCTCACGGCCACCATCGGTGGCGGGCAGCTGGAGTTCCAGGCGATCGCCGAGGCGCGCGACTTTCTCGCGGGCCACGCGCAGATCGAAGGCGTGCGCCGCTACCCGCTCGGCCCCAGCCTCGGCCAATGCTGCGGCGGCGTGGTCTTCCTCTCGTACCGGCGCATCGGACCGGCGGATGCCAAGGCGCTGCAGGCGGAGCTGCTGGCGCACCTGGAGCCGGTGGCGCTGTTCGGCGGTGGCCACGTGGGCGCGGCGCTGGCGCGCCTGCTCTCCACGCTGCCCTTCAAGGTGCGCTGGGTCGACAGCCGCGACGGCGTGTTCCCCGACGCGCTGCCCGCGCAGATCGAGACCGAGCATTCCGACCCGGTGCAGGACGCGGTGGCCCAGCTTGCCCCCGGTTCGCGCGTGTTGATCATGAGCTTCAGCCATGCCGAGGATCTGGACATCGTGATCGCCTGCCTCAAGCGCCTGCGCGCGCGCGGCGACCTGCCCTACGTGGGCCTGATCGGCAGCAAGACCAAGTGGGCCACCTTCAGCCACCGGCTGGAGGCGCGCGGTTTCACCGCCGAGGAACTGACGCGCGTCACCTGCCCGATCGGCGTGCCCGGCATCACCGGCAAGGAGCCGGAGGTGATCGCCGTGGCGGTGGCGGCACAGCTGTTGCAGGGCCTCTACCGGGACGCGAGCGCCGGGTGAGCGAAGCCAGGGTTTTCCAGCACGCGCCGCACGAAAAAACTTTCGAACTCGAAGCGAAAAGTGTATACACTTCAGTCCACAGCCGCAGCGGAGCGAGGCACCCACGACAGCCTGCGTTCGCGGCCATTTCCCTGCTTACAGCGCCCGCGGTGGTGAGCAGTCCAAACCAGGGTTAGCACATGGAAAGCTACTACCTCGACTGGGCCAATCTGCTGCTGCGCTGGGTCCACGTCATCACGGCCATCGCGTGGATCGGCGCCTCCTTCTACTTCGTGATGCTGGACAACAGCCTCGAGAAGCCCCAGGACCAGGAATCGCTGGACAAGGGCGTCGGCGGCGAGCAGTGGGCGGTGCACGGCGGCGGCTTCTACAACATGCAGAAGTACGCGCTGGCGCCCAAGAAGATTCCGGACCACCTGCACTGGTCCTTCTGGGAAAGCTACTCCACCTGGATCAGCGGCTTCGCGCTGTTCACGATGTCCTACCTGTGGAACGCGAGCACCTACCTGATCGACAAGTCCAAGATGGACTGGCAGCCCGGCGCGGCGATCGGCGTGGCGCTGGCCTTTTTCGTCGTGTTCTGGATGGTGTACGACGCCATCTGCCAGATCTTCGGCCGCCGCAAGAACGGCGACACCATCGTCGGCGTGCTCGTCGCCGTCTTCATCGCCTTCGCGACCTGGCTGGCCTGCCAGTGGTTCGCCGGCCGCGCCGCCTTCCTGCTGGTGGGCGCGATGATGGCCACCACGATGAGCGCGAACGTGTTCTTCTGGATCATCCCGGGCCAGCGCAAGAGCGTGAAGGCACTGCGCGAGGGCAGGCCGGTCGACCCGATCCACGGCCAGCGCGGCAAGCAGCGCAGCGTGCACAACACCTACTTCACGCTGCCGGTGCTGTTCGCGATGCTGAGCAACCACTACAGCTTCACCTACACGCACAAGTACAACTGGATCGTGCTGCTGCTGATCATGCTCGGCGGCGCGGCGATCCGGCAGTTCTTCGTGGTGCGGCACCGCTTCAAGCTGGGCAATGCGGGCAACCCGCTGCCCTATGCGATGGTCGGCGTGGTCGTGCTGGGCCTGTCGATCGTCTGGATGCGCCCCGAGCCGGCGGCTGCCCCGGTGGCCAGCGCGGCCGCCGCGCAGAAGGTGGCCTTCGGCGACGTCAAGAAGGTGCTGGAGCAGCGCTGCTACATGTGCCACGGCGCGCAGGTGCAGATGAAGAACGTGCGGCTGGACACGCCCGAGCAGGTGGCTGCGCACGCGCAAGCCGTCTACCAGCAGGCGGTGGTCACGAAGATCATGCCGATGAACAACTCGACCGGCATGACGGATGCCGAGCGGGCGCTGCTCTCGAAGTGGTTCCAAGAGGGCGCCAAGACCAACTAGCGGGACCGGCGGCACGCGGCGCGTGGACAATCGGGCCCCCCGGAGACTGAAAGCACATGAACGCATCCCAAGTCCTGCCCGATCCGCGCACCGCACCCCGCGACTTCCTTCGGTATCTGTATGGCGTCGCCGTCGAACGCGCGCTGCCCCTGGCCAGCATGGGGCCGCACCTGCCCGAACCGCCCAAGGGCCGCACGCTGGTGCTGGGTGCCGGCAAGGCTGGCGGCTCGATGGCGCAGGCGCTCGAAGCCCTGTGGCCGGCCGACGCGCCGCTGTCGGGCCTGGTGGTCACGCGCTACGACCACATCCCGCCGCGGCCCGAGGGCCTGGCGAAGCGCATCGAGATCGTGGAAGCCGCCCACCCGGTGCCGGACGCAGCGGGCCTGAAGGCCGCCGAGCGCATCCTCGCACTCACGCAAGGCCTGACAGCGGACGACCTGGTGCTGTGCCTGATCTCCGGCGGCGGCTCGGCGCTGCTCACGCTGCCCGCGGAAGGCCTGACGCTGGCCGACAAGCAGCGCATCAACAAGCAACTGCTCGAATCGGGCGCGCACATCGGGGAGATGAACTGCGTGCGCAAGCACCTGTCGCGCATCAAGGGCGGCCGGCTTGCGGCCGCCTGCGGGCCCGCGAAGGTGGTGACGCTGACCATCAGCGACGTGCCGGGCGACGACCCCGCCGTGATCGCCAGCGGCCCCACGGTGCCCGATGCGAGCACCTGCGCCGATGCGCTGGCGATCCTCGACCGCTACGGCATCGAGGTGCCGGCGCCGGTGCGCGCAGGCCTGGAGAACGGCGCGCTGGAAACACCCAAGCCCGAAGACCCGGTGTTCAAGGGCCACGAGGTGCATCTCATCGCCACGCCGCAGCAGTCGCTCGAGGCCGCGGCCGCGGCCGCGCGCGCGTCGGGCATCGAGGCCCATGTTCTGAGCGACGAGATGGAAGGCGAGTCGCGCGAAGTGGGCAAGGTCCACGGCGCGCTGGCCCGTGCGGTCGCGCTGCGCGGTGCGCCCTTCGCGAAGCCCTGCGTGATTCTTTCGGGCGGCGAGACCACCGTCACCATCCGCCCGCGGCAGCCCGGCCAGGCCAAGGGGCGGGGCGGGCGCGCCGGTGAATTCTGCCTGGGGCTGGCCGGTGCGCTGGCCGGGCAGGCCAAGGTGTGGGCGCTCGCGGCCGACACCGACGGCATCGACGGCGTGGAAGACAACGCGGGCGCCTTCGTCACGCCCGACACTCTGGCGCGGGCAGAGGCGGCGGGACGCAAGCTGGCTGATCACCTGGATCGCAATGATGCGTATGGCTACTTCGATGCGATCGGGGATCTTTGCGTGACCGGCCCGACGCACACCAACGTCAACGATTTCAGGGCGCTGCTGGTGCTGTAGCTGCGGCCTTGTCTCTCCATCCCGCGGCGGCGGGGGGTGCGTAGCTCGATGCTCCATTGGCATGGAGAACCATGAATCGGTGGAATAGACTTCGGCGCCTTCAACCATGGGAGAGATCAACGATGCGAATACTCCATCGCGCCGGCCTGGCGCTGGCATTCATGGCGGCCGCCGCTGCCGCGCCCGCGCAACAACAACAGACCATCGTCACGATCGTCAAGGTCAGCGGCATCCCCTGGTTCGAGCGAATGGAGGAGGGCGTCAAGGCCTTCGAAGAATCCTCGCCGGGCGTGAGCACCCGCCAGGTGGGACCGGCGGAAGCTGTGGCAGCGCCACAAGTCAAGCTGATCGAGGAAGTGATGGCGCGCCGGGCCGATGCCATCGCCATCGTGCCGACGGATCCGGCGGCCATCGAAGAAGTCGCCGGGCGCGCCCTGCGCAGCGGCATCGTCGTGGTGACCCACGAGGCTGACAACCAGAAAAACACCTTGGCCGACATCGAGGCTTTCGACAACGCCGCCTTCGGTGCCAGCTTGAACGAACGCATGGCCCAGTGCATGGGCCGCACGGGCAAATGGACGTCCTTCGTGGGTACGCGCGGCAGCCGGACCCACGTGCAGTGGGCCGAGGGCGGCGCCGCCAATGCCCGCAAGCACGCCGGCATGGTGCTGGTGGATGCCCTGAACGAATCCCACGACGACGCGGACAAGGCCTATGAAAGGGCCAAGGCCGTCCTGAAGAAGCACCCCGACATCAAGGGCTTCCAGGGCTCGGCGTCGAGCGACGTCATCGGTATCGGCCGCGCCATCGAAGAGGCCGGGCTGCAGGGAAAGACCTGCGTCTACGGCACGGGCCTGCCCAGCCGCACCGCCAAGCTGCTCGAATCCGGCGCCGTGAAGGGGATCGGTTTCTGGGACCCGAAGAACGCCGGCCTGGCGATGAACAGGGTCGCGAAGCTGCTGCTGGACAAGAAGCCCATCACCGACGGGATGGATCTCGGCGTGCCGGGCTACGGCAAGGTGACCGTCACGAAAGGCGCCGGCCTTGGCGTGGTGATCACCGGCAAGGCCGATGTGATCGCCGACAAGGCCACCTACAGGGCCTATCCCTTCTGAGAAGAATTTCGTCGTCGCTGTCACATCCGGCGTTCACGGTACGTCTTCAAGGTGATGGGCAGCCGGGTGAAGATGCCGCTGTCCTCGATCCCAACGAACCAAAGGACCGTCATGAAAGTCGTGATCATCGGGGGCAGCGGCCTCATCGGAAAAAAGTTGTCGGCCCTGCTCCGGCTGGCCGGCCATGAAGTGGTATCGGCCTCGCCATCGTCCGGCGTCAATGCCGTGACGGGGGAGGGCCTGGACCAGGCGCTGGCGGGGGCGCAGGTGGTGGTCGACGTCAGCAACTCGCCTTCCTTCGAGGACGAGGCGGTGATGCGCTTCTTCCAGGACTCGACCCGCAACCTGCTGGCTTCAGCCGCCCGGGCCGGCGTGGGTCACCTGGTGGCGCTGTCGGTCGTGGGCGCCGACCGGCATCCGGACAACGGCTACCTGAGCGCCAAGGCCGCGCAGGAATCGCTGATCCGGGGCGGCGGCGTGCCCTACACGCTGCTGCGGGCGACGCAGTTCTTCGAGTTCCTGCTGCCCATCGCCGATGCGGGCACCCGCGGGTCGACCGTGCGCGTGTCTTCGGCCGTGTTCCAGCCCGTGGCGGCCGACGACGTCGCGGCGGCGCTCGCCGACATCGTGGGGCAGGCGCCGCTGAATGGCACGTGCGAAGTGGGCGGCCCTGAGCGCGCCGGGCTGGACGTGCTGGTGCGGCGGGTGCTCCAGGCCCGCAAGGATGCGCGGACGGTGGAAGGCGATGCCGACGAACCCTATTTCGGCTCGCGGATCGGCGACGATTCGCTGGCGGCGGGCGACAAGGCCAGGATCGGCCGCATCTCCCTCGGCAGTTGGCTGGCGGCGCAGGCGGTGGGGGACACGATGGCGATCGGCGAATAGCGTTGCCGATGAACATCAAGGCCCACGAGCTGCCCGCGATGCAGGGATGATCGCGGCGGCGAAGCTGGAGCCCGACGAGATCGACCGGCTCGACGCGGAGTTCTGAAGCGCTGCCGAGGGTCGGCGCTCAGAGCTCGGCGGCGAAGTCGCGCAACTCGCGCGGCGGCCGGCCCAGCCACGCGGCCAGCGGCGCGCTGTCCGCGACGTTGTCCTGCTCCAGCATGACGCGGGTGTCGGTGCACCAGGGCAGGCCGGGAGCGAAGTCGCCGATGCGTGCGCTCAGCACGCCCATCCACGCTGGCAGGCGCAGCAGGCGTGCCGGGTGCGCACCGCTTGAGCGGCCCGCGCGGCGCGCGTTGCGCAGCGTGGCGATCAGTTCGGCCAGCGTCATCGCGCGTGCGCCGCCGAATTCGATGACGCCACGGTAGGGCGAGGCCGGATCGGCCAGCGCCGCCACGGCACGGGCCAGGTCCTCGACGTACACCGGCTGAAGCCGGGCGTCGAGGGCCGAGCCCGGCATCGCCAGGACCGGCAGCATGGCCAGGGTGCGGAACAACCGGGCCGCGTCGCCGCCCGCGCCCAGCACCACCGACGGCCGCAGCGCGATCCAGGAAGGGCCGTCGGCGGGCAGCGCCTGCAGCACGGCCTCGGCGGCGCGCTTGGTGCGCGCGTACTGCGTGGGGTTGTCCTGCTCGCTGCGGCCGATGCCCAGGGCCGAAATCTGCACGATGCGGCGCACGCCAACCTGGGCGCAGGCCTGGAAGAGCGCGGCCGGCGTCGCGGTGTGCACGGCCTCCATCGGTCGGCGTGCGCTGTCGCGCAGCACGCCGACCGCGTTGACGACCACGTCGACGCCAGTCAGCCGCGGTGCCCAGGCCGCGACGTCGGTGTCGCGCGAGAAGTCGATGGGCACGTGGGGGAGGTCGGTTCGCAGCCGCTTGGCGCTGCCACAGCTCACGCGGTAGCCGGCCATCAGCAGGGCGGCGGCGATGCGGCTGCCGATGAAGCCGTTGGCGCCGCAGACCAGGGCGTGCAGGGGCGTGCTCATGGGTCGTCTGCCCTTCTCGATGTTTCACGGTCACTTTCCCCCTGGAGTATGGGAGTCCGTGCAGACTTTGGCGATCGGTGAAATACTGTATATTCATACAGATGCAAGAGGCGCGCCCATGACCGATGCCTTCATTCCCCTCCACGTCATCAAGGGCCGCGGCGCGGCCACGCGGCTCGCGCACCGCTTCGAGCGCGAAGTGCGCGACGCCTACGACGACGGCTGGGGCACGCTCGAAGAAGGCGTTGCCGAGGCCGAAGGCCTGCAGCCGCTGCAGACCGAGGTCCGCTTCGAGGACGTCAAGTCGGTGCTCGGCGGCAACGAGTCGCCCGACATCTACTTCGATCGCTCCATCAACCCCTACCGCGGCTGCGAGCATGGCTGCATCTACTGCTTCGCGCGGCCCACGCACAGCTACCTCAACCTCTCGCCTGGGCTGGACTTCGAGACCAGGCTCATCGCCAAGCGCAACATCGTCGAGGTGCTGCGCGCGGAACTCGGGCGCCGCAACTACCGGCCCAACCAGATCGCGATCGGCACCGCGACCGACTGCTACCAGCCGATCGAACGCGAGCTGCGCCTCACCCGCTCGGTGATCGAGCTGCTGAGCGAGGTGCGACACCCCTTCGGCCTGGTCACCAAGTCCAGCGCCGTGGAGCGCGACCTGGACCTGATCGCGCCCATGGCAGCCGCGAAGCTGGCCGCGGTGTACGTGACCATCACCACGCTCGATGGCGAACTCGCGCGCAAGCTGGAGCCGCGCGCCGCCGCGCCGCATCGGCGGCTGCGTACGGTGCGCACGCTGGCGGAGGCGGGCGTGCCGGTGGGCGTCAGCGTGGCGCCGCAGATCCCCTTCGTCACGGAAGACATGGAGCAGGTGCTCGAAGCCGCCTGGGAGGCCGGCGCGCGCAGCGCCTTCTACACCGTGATCCGCCTGCCCTGGGAAGTGGCGCCGCTCTTCAAGCAGTGGCTGGCGCTGCATTACCCGCAGCGGGCCGACCGGATCATGGCGCGCATTCGCGAGATGCGCGGCGGCAAGGACTACGACGCCGACTTCGGCACGCGCATGACCGGCACCGGCCTGTGGGCCGAGCTGATCCGCCAGCGCTTCGAGAAGGCGACGCGGCGCATCGGCTTCAACCGCGAGCGCATCGCGCTCGACCTCAGCGCATTCCGGCCACCCGGCGCAGCGGGGCAGGGCAGTCTGTTCTGACGTCCGCGCCGGCGCTTCGGGATTCGACGCCGCACCAGTCCCCGCCCAGCGCCTTGACCAGGAACACCGCGACCAGCAGGCGCTGGCCCTGCAACTGCGCGGCCTGGCGCTCGACCGTGAGCAGCGACTGCTGGGCGCTGATCACGTCCAGGTAGGTCGAGGCGCCGCCCTCGTAGCGCGCGGTCGCCATGTCGAGCACGCGGCGGGCCGAGGCGACGGCGGCCTGCGACTGGGACACCGCCCGGTCCAATGCGGCCAGGCCGCTGATGCCGTCCTCGGCCTCCTGCATGGCAGTGAGCACCACGCGGCGGTAGCTGGCCACCGAGGCGGCGTGGCCGGCCTGCGCGAAATCCACGTTGGCGCGGATGCGACCGCCGTCGAACAGGACCTGCGTGGCCGACACGCCGACGGACCACAGCAGGCTGGGCGCATCGAACAGGCTCTCGATCATGCGGCTGTCGACGCCGATGACGGGCGCCAGCATGACGCTGGGGTAAAAAGCCGCGCGTGCCACGCCGATCTGCGCGTTGGCCGCGGCCATGGCGCGCTCGGCGGCCGCGACGTCGGGGCGCCGCTCCAGCACCTCGGACGGCACGCCCAGCGGAATCGGCGGTGGCGTGATCGGCCGCAGATCCGGCGCCAGCGTGAAGCTGGGCGCGGGGGTGCCGGTGAGCGTGGCGATCGCATGCTCGTATTGCGCGCGCTGCCGTCGCACCACGTCGACTTGTGCCAGGGTGCTGTCCAGCAGCGCCTGCTGCTGCGCAACGTCCAGGCCGGAGACGGCGCCGAGCTCGTGGCGCGCGCTCACCAGTTCCAGCGCACGGCGCTGCAGCGCGATGGAGCGCGACAGGACGTCCAGCTCGGTATCCGTGGCGCGCAGGTTGAAGTAGGCCGAGGCCAGGTCGGCCGTCAGCAACAGCCGCGTGTTCTCCAGGTCGGCCGCCGCCTGTGCGGCGCTGGCGGTCGCGCCTTCGACCGAGCGCTGCACGCGGCCCGCGAGATCGATCTCGTAGCTGGCGTTGAGCGAAAGCGCGAAGTCGTTCTGAACCGTCGAGAAGTTCTGCGCCGCGTAGTTGGTGAGCGGGCGGTTGGCGGAGATCTTCAGCCGCGAGGCGCGCGCCCCCAGCCCGAGCTGCGGATAGCGGGCGGCATCGGCCGCGGCCAGCGTAGCGCGCGCCTGGGCGAGCCGCGCACCGGCCAGTTCGAGCGTGGGGCTGTTGGCGAGGGCCTGCTGCTGCAGCCGGTCGAGCCCCGCGTCGCCGAAGCGCCGCCACCACGGGCCCTTGGCCTCGGCATCGGCGGGGGTGGCCTCGCGCCAGGGTTGTTCGACCTGCCAGCTCACCGGCACGTCGACCGTCGGCTTCTGGTAGTCGGGGCCGGCCGCGCAGGCTGCGAGCAACAGCAGCGCGGCAGCTGCCGCGCCACGCATGCTCACGCGGGCTCCTTGGCGACCGACACGATGTCGCCCTCGGCCAGCGAGTCCGAGGGATTGAGCACCAGCCGGTCGGTGGGCCCGATGCCCTCGAGCACCTCCACGGTCTCACCGTAGTTGCGCCCCAAGCGCACCGTGCGCAGCCGCACGCGGCCCTCGGCGTCCACCATCGCCACCCGGGTGCCGTCGCCGCGGAACAGCAGTGCATTGGCCGGGATGCTCAGCGCGCCGGTGGCCGCCAGGGGCAGCGAGACCTGCACGTAGGCGCCCGGCAGCAGCAGGCCCTCGCGGTTCGGCAGGGTCACCTCGACCTGCATCATCCGCGTCGCGGTGTCGATGGCGCCCGAGGTGCGCGCCACCTCGCCGCTGAAGCGCTGGCCGCGCAGCTCGGCCTGCGTGACCACCACCGGCTGCCCGGCCTTGACCAGCTGCGCATAGGCCTGCGGCACGTTGATGTACACGCGCAGAGGATCCGTCTGCGCGAGCAGGAAGAGGGGGCGGCTGCCGCCGGCGTCGATCAGGTCGCCCACGTCCACGTTGCGCCGGGTGATCACGCCGTCGAAGGGCGCGACGATGCGCTTGAAGCCCTCGGTCTGGCGCAGCCGCTGCACGTTGGCATCGGCCGCCGCCAGGTTGGCGGTGGCCTGGGCCAGGCTGCTGCGGCGCTCGTCCAGGTCCTGCTGCGACACCACGTCCTTCTTGCGCAGGTTCTCCCAGCGCGCCACCGTGCTCTTCGCCAGCTCCAGGCTGGATGCCGTCTGCTGGCGCGCGGCGATGGCCTGCGAGAGCTGCTGGTCGATTTCCGGCGTTTCGATCTCGGCCAGCAGTTCTCCCTTCTTGACCCGGCTGCCGATGTCGCGGGTCCAGCGCTTGAGGTAGCCGCTGGCGCGCGCCGAGATCGGCGCCTGCACGAAGCCCTGCAGCGTGCCCGGCAGCGCCAGCGTCTGGCCGGCAGCCGCCGCCTGGGGCAGGGCGGTCTTCACGTACTGTCTGGCGAGTTCGGTCGACGAGGCCTGGAGCTCCCGCGCATTGGCCATGCGCACGGCCACCGTGCGTGCCGCACCCACGGCCAGCAGCACGGCGACCACGATCACGCCGATGCGCGCGCGGCGCACGATCTGGCGCCGCCGCAGCAGCTCGTGGTGCTCGCCGCCTTCGTCCTCGATCGGGTGGATGGCCAGTCCCGCGTGGCGTTGTTCCGTCATGTCGTCAACTCTCCTGCGGCGCGGCGCCTCCCGGCGGGGAGGGCGGCACCGGCGATGCGGTGGCGCGCGCGGCCCTGCGATGGGCCAGGCGGCCGTGGATGCCGGCATACACGGCCGGCACGAAGAACAGGGTGGACACGGTCGCGAACAGCAGCCCGCCGATGACCGCGCGGCCCAGCGGCGCGTTCTGCTCGGCGCCTTCGCCCAGGCCCAGCGCCATCGGGATCATGCCGATGATCATCGCCAGGGCCGTCATGAGCACCGGCCGGATGCGGGTGGCCCCGGCTTCCAGCGCGGCAGACAACGGCGGCACGCCGGCCGCCAGCCGCTCGCGCGCGAAGGCGACCAGCAGGATGCTGTTGGCGGTGGCCACGCCCATCGTCATGATCGCGCCGGTGAGCGCCGGCACGCTGAGCGTGGTGCCGGTGAGGAACAGCATCCAGGCGATGCCGGCCAGCGCCGCCGGCAGGGCGGTGATGATGATCGCGGCGTCCAGCCAGGACTGGAAGGTCACCACGATCAGCAGGTAGACCAGCACGATCGCCATCGCCAGCCCCACGCCGAGACCGACGAAGGAGGTCTGCATGGTCTCCACCTGGCCGCGGATGGCGACCTGGCTGCCGCGCGAGAGCTTGGGCCGCATCTCGTCCACCAGGGTCTTCACCTTCGCCGCCACGCTGGCGAGGTCGGTGCCCTGCACGCTGACGTACACGTCGATCACCGGCGCGATGTTGTAGCGCGAGAACACCGCCGGCGCGCGCCCGGGCTGCGCCTCCACCAGGTTGCCCAGAAGCTGCGGCGGCGCGGCCGCGGGGCCGGGTGCGCCGACCGGGATGTTGAGCAGCGAATCCAGCGAATCGACCTTGTACTGCGGTGTCTGCACCGCGACGTTGTAAACCACCCCGTTCTGTGGGTTCAGCCAGAAGGCCGGCTGGGTCTGCGAACTGCCCGACAGCGCGATGAGCACGTTCTGCCCCACGTTCTGTGCGGTGAGGCCGACCTGCTGCAGCCGCGTGCGGTCCATCTGCAGGTTGAGGCCGGGGCCGTCCAGGCGCTGGTGCACGTGCGCATCGACCGCACCCGGGATCTTGCGGATTTCCTTGACCAGCTCGGCCGCCCGCGCCGCGTTGCCCGCCACGTCGTTGCCGCTGAACTGCACGTCGATGGCGGCGGGCAGGCCGAAGTTCAGGATCTGGGTGACGATGTCCGCCGGCTGGAAAAAGAACTCGACGCCGGGGAAGCGCCTGGGCAGCTCGGCGCGCAGCAGCGAGACGAATTCCTCGGTCGGGCGGTGGCCATCGCGCAGCGACAGCAGGATCTCGCCGTCCAGCGTGCCGATGGTGCCGGCGTTGCTGTACGACAGGTTGATGCCGCTGTTGGGCACGCCCAGGTTGTCGAGGATGGTCTCCAGCTGGTCCTTGGGGATCAGGGTGCGGATGGCGGCCTCCACCTCGTCGGCCAGCCGCGCCGTCTCCTCGATGCGGGTGCCGGTGGGGGCGCGCATGTGCAGGCGGATCTGGCCCGCGTCCACGGTCGGGAAGAAGTCGCGGCCCAGCGCGGGGTAAAGCAGGCAGGACAGCAGACAGAAGCCGAGGAACATGGCGATGAAGCCCGCGCGCTTGGACAGCAGGGCCGACAGGACCAGCGTGTAGGCGCGGCGCACGCGTTCGAAGCGGCGGTCGAAGGCGCGGTACAGCCGCTGAAGCGGGCTGGGCCGGGCCTCGGCCGCGGCGGCGTTCGCGTGCGCCCCGCCCATCAGCAGCATCACCAGGGTCGGCACCAGCGTGCGCGACAGGATGTAGGAGGCCAGCATCGCGAACACCACCGCCTCGGCCAGCGGCACGAAGAGGAAGCGCGCCACGCCGGACAGGAAGAACATGGGCACGAACACGATGCAGATGCACAGCGTCGAGACGAAGGCGGCGGGGCCGATCTCACCGGCGCCGACGAGGATGGCGTCTTCGTGCGGCGTGCCCATGTGCAGGTGGCGCTCGATGTTCTCGATGGTGACGATCGCCTGGTCGACCAGGATGCCGACCGAGAGGGCCAGGCCGCCCAGCGTCATCAGGTTGAGCGTCTCGCCCAGCGCGTAGAGGGCCAGGATGGAAGCGAGGATCGACAGCGGGATGGTCAGCCCGATGATCAGCGTGCTGCGCCAGTTGCCCAGGAAGAGCAGCACCATCGCCGCGGTGAGCGCGGCCGCGATCACCGCCTCGGCCACCACCCCCTGCACGGCCGCCTTGACGAACAGCGACTGGTCGAACAGCGGGGTGACCTTGATGTCCGCCGGCATGCCCTGCTGCGCCACCGGCAGCAGGTTGCGCAGGTTGTCCACGATGTCCAGCGTGGAGGCGCCGCCGTTCTTGATCACCGACAGCAGCACGCCGCGCACGCCGTCCTGCCGCACGATGTTGGTCTGGGGCTGAAACCCGTCGCGCACGTAGGCCACGTCGCGCAGGTAGGTGGTGGCGCCGCCCGCGGTGCGCACCGGCAGGTCGTTCAGGCCGGCCAGCACCTCGGGCGAGCCGTTCATGCGCACGCTGTACTCGGTGGCGCCGAACTTGGCGGTGCCCGAGGGCAGGATCAGGTTCTGCGCATTGACCGCGTTCACCACGTCCGCCGGCGTGAGGCCGCGCGCCTGCAGCGCCTGGGTGTCGAGGTCGACCGAGATCACCCGGTTCTTCCCGCCGTAGGGGAAGGGGATGGCCACGCCGGGAATGGTGATCAGCTGCGGCCGCAACTGGTTGATGGCCGAGTCGAACAGCGAATTCTCCGGCCGCTCGGTGCTCGACAGCGCCAGCTGGATGACGGGGATGCTGGAGGCCGAGTACTTGATCACCAGCGGCGGCGTGATGCCCGGCGGCAGCTGCCGCACCTGGGTCTGCACCGAGGCCACGGTCTGGGCGATCGCGGTCTCGATGTTGGCGTTGGGCTGGAAGAAGATCTTGATCACGCTCACCCCGGCCAGCGACTGCGACTCGATGTGCTCGATGTCGCTGACCGTGGTGGTCAGGCCCCGCTCGGTCTGGCCGGCGATGCGCTGGCCCATCTCCTGGGCCGGCAGGCCGCCGTAGTTCCAGATGATGCTGAGCACCGGGATGTCGATCTCCGGGAAGATGTCGGTGGCCATGCGCTTGAGCACCAGGGGCGTCGCCAGCACGATCAGCATCGCCATCACGATGAAGGTGTAGGGGCGGCGCAGCGCGAGGGAGACCATGGACACGGCTTGTTACTTCCCGGGGAGGGGCCATCATAAAGAGCAAAGGCTAGACAATAGTTTCAATGCAGGAGATTTACCTTTCTTCACCGAAGCCCGGCCCTTGGCGGCTGGTGGTCATGGGCGTCTCGGGTTGCGGCAAGTCCAGCATGGGGGCGGCGCTGGCCCGGGCGCTGGGCCTGCCGCTGGTCGAAGGCGACGACTTTCATTCGCCCGAGAGCGTGAGCAAGATGCGCGCCGGCACGCCCTTGACCGACGCCGACCGGGCCGGCTGGCTGGACCGGCTGGGGCAGGAACTGGCCGCCCACGCCGGCGACGGAGTGGTGCTGAGCTGCTCCGCACTCAAGCGCGATTACCGCGACCGGTTGCGCGTGGCGGCACCGGGGCTGCGCTTCATCTTCATGGAGCTCACGCGCGAGGAGGCCGAGCGCCGCGTGGCCGGGCGCTCCGCGCACTTCTTCGCGACCAGCCTGGTCGAGAACCAGTTCGCCACCCTCGAATCGCCGGTCGGCGAGCCGGGCGTGCTGGCGGTCGATGCGACTGCGCCCATCGAGCCACTGGTGGCGCAGGTCCAGGCCTGGCTGAACGCCGAGACGCCGGCCGGCCGGTAGCGACTTCAAGGCCGGCCACTTCTTCCTCGATTCGATGCCGACGCCCGCGCCCTGAGCTTGGCCTCGCAGCTCGGCAAGCACAGGAAGGCAGGCGCAGCGGGCCTGCGCGTTCAGCGTTGCAGGATCGCGGCGTGGTGCGCTACGTGGTCCGCCATGAAGGTCTGGATGAAGTAGTAGCCGTGGTTGTAGCCCTTGTGGCGGCGCAGCGTCAGCGGCTGGCCCGCTGCGCGGCAGGCGGCTTCGAGCCGGTGCGGGTGCAATTGTTCGGCCAGGAAGTTGTCGGCCAGCCCCTGGTCCACCAGGATGCCCTCGGGGTAGGGCGGGGCGGTCTGCGACTGCATCAGCGCGCTGGCGTCGTGGGCCAGCCAAGCGGCACGGTCCGGGCCGAGGTAGCCGCCGAAGGCCTTCTCGCCCCACGGACATTCGGTGGGCGCGCAGATGGGTGCGAAGGCCGACAGCGATCGGAAGCGGCCCGGATGACGCAGCGCCAGCGTGAGCGCGCCGTGGCCCCCCATCGAGTGGCCGAAGATGCCCACCCGATGCAGGTCGATGGGGAAGTGATGGCCCAGCAGGGGCAGCAGCTCGTTGACGATCCAGCTTTCCATGCGCCAGTGCGTGGCCCAGGGCGATTGCGTGGCATCGAGGTAGAAGCCGGCACCGACGCCGAAGTCCCAGTTGTCGCTCTCGCCCGGCACCCGTGCGTCGCGCGGGCTGGTGTCGGGCGCGATCAGCGCCAGGCCACGCTCGGCCGCCAGCCGCTGGGCACCGGCCTTGACCATGAAGGTCTCCTCGTTGCAGGTGAGGCCTGCGAGGTACACCAGGGCCGGGACCGGACCCTGCACGGCCTGCGGCGGGAGGTAGACCGAGAAGCGCATCGGCAGCCCGATCTCGCGCGATGCATGTTCGAAGAAGCCTTGGGTGCCGCCGAAGCAGCGGTGGTCGGACAGGGTCTTGATGTCGGAGCTCATGTTCGGGAAAGTGGCGCCAGTTCGAGTACGGCCTCGGCGAAAGCCTGCGGCTTGTCCTGGGGCAGATTGTGGCCGGCGCCGGCCACCAGGGCGTCAACGTGGTAGCCGATGTCCAGCACACCGGCGTGCACCTGGCGCAGCGGCGTCATGGTCGGCGCCACGGCTCGCGTCCTCAGTAGATGACCACGCCGCGGATCGACTCGCCGCGCTTCATCAGCTCGAAGCCCTCGTTGATCTTCTCCAGCGGCATGGTGTGGGTGATCAGGTCGTCGATGTTGATCTTGTTCTCCATGTACCAGTCGACGATCCTGGGCACGTCGGTGCGCCCGCGCGCGCCGCCGAAGGCCGAGCCTTCCCACTTGCGGCCCGTCACCAGCTGGAAGGGGCGCGTGCTGATCTCGGCGCCGGCCTCGGCCACGCCGATGATGATGCTGCGGCCCCAGCCCTTGTGCGTGCATTCGAGGGCCTGGCGCATCACCTGCGTGTTGCCGATGCACTCGAAGCTGTAGTCGGCGCCTCCGTCCGTGAGCTGCACGATGGCGTCGACGATGTTGGCGTGCTCCTTGGGGTTGAGGAAGTGTGTCATGCCGAACTTGCGCGCCATGGCCTCGCGCGCCGGGTTGATGTCCACCCCGATGATCTTGTCGGCGCCCACCATCTTCGCGCCCTGGATCACGTTCAGCCCGATGCCGCCCAGGCCGAACACGACCACGTTGGCGCCAGCCTCCACCTTGGCGGTGAAGATCACCGCGCCGATGCCGGTGGTTACGCCGCAGCCGATGTAGCAGACCTTGTCGAAGGGCGCGTCCTCGCGGATCTTGGCCATCGAGATCTCGGGCGCCACCGTGTAGTTGCTGAAGGTGGAGGTGCCCATGTAGTGGAAGATGGGCGCACCACGAAGGCTGAAGCGGCTGGTGGCGTCGGGCATCAGGCCCTTGCCCTGGGTGCCGCGGATCAGCTGGCACAGGTTGGTCTTGCGCGAGAGGCAGAACTTGCACTGGCGGCACTCGGGCGTGTAGAGCGGGATGACGTGGTCGCCCTTCTTGAGCGAGGTGACGCCCGGCCCGACGTCGACCACGATGCCGGCGCCCTCGTGGCCCAGGATCGCGGGGAAGATACCTTCGGGGTCCGCGCCCGAGAGGGTGTAGTAGTCGGTATGGCAGATGCCGGTGGCCTTGATCTCCACCAGCACCTCGCCGTGCTTCGGACCTTCGAGGTCGACGGTTTCGATGGTGAGCGGTTGGCCTGCTTTCCAGGCGACGGCGGCTTTGGTTTTCATGTCGGCAGAAGTGAGTGGACGCGGGGGGTGGGTCCGCACATGACTTTATGCCATAGAAGTCGGGGCCTTCCGCGCCACCGGCGGCTTGCATGAGCTCCCCGAGGGCTGCCGCACCTGCTACAAACGCGTCATGAAAAAGATCCTTGTCCTCAACGGCCCCAATCTCAACCTGCTCGGCACCCGCGAGCCCGCGCAATACGGGCACGAGACGCTCGCCGACGTCGAGCGCCTGTGCGGGGAGGCCGGCACCCGGCTGGGCGTGGCCATCGAATGCCGGCAGTCGAACCACGAAGGCCATCTGATCGACTGGATCCACGAAGCCGGCCGCGAAGTGGCCGCCGGCCGCATGCTGGGGGTGGTGATGAACCCGGGCGCCTACACCCATACCTCCATTGCCCTGCACGACGCCATCAAGGGCGCGAGCGTGCCGCTGGTGGAACTGCACATCTCGAACGTCCACGCGCGCGAGGAGTTCCGCCACCACTCGTACATCTCGCCGGCGGCGCGCGGCATCATCGTCGGCTTCGGCGTCAAGGGCTACGCGCTGGCGATCGAGGCGCTGGTGCGCGTGAGCGAGAGCGCGTGAGCGGCGTCGATGAGGCGGGGCTGTTCGCCGGCGCGGACGGCGTGCTGCGCTGCCGCTGGTGCAAGGCGTCGAAGGTCTACCAGCACTACCACGACCACGAATGGGGCTTTCCGGTCACGGATGAACAGCGCCTTTTCGAAAAGCTGTGCCTGGAAGGCTTTCAGGCCGGTTTGAACTGGCTCACCATCCTCAACAAGCGCGAGGCCTTCCGGCGTGCCTTTGCGGACTTCGATGCGCAGCAGCTGGTGCGCTTCGGGCCGAAGGACGTGGAACGCCTGCTGGCGGATGCCAGCATCGTGCGCCACCGCGGCAAGATCGAATCGGTCATCCACAACGCGCACCGGATGCTGGCGCTGCGCGAGGAATTCGGCTCGCTGACGGCCTATGTCTGGCGTTTCGAGCCCGACGCGGCTTCGCGGCCTCGGCGGCTGACCGACAAAGTTCTGCAGACCCTGACCACCTCGCCCGAGTCGATCGCGATGTCAAGGGATCTGAAGAAGCGGGGGTGGAGCTTCGTCGGGCCGACGACCATCTACTCCTTCATGCAGGCCATGGGCCTGGTGAACGACCATGTCGAGAACTGCCATGCGCGCGCACTGGCACTCGAGGCGCGCGCCAGGCTGGGCTGCCCGACCCGGGTCAAGCGCCGTCAGACCGATTGAAGCGGAAGATCTCGTCGAGCATGTCCTGCGGACTGTCGAAGCGGTCGGGCTCGTAGCAGCCGAGCGGACTCGTCGTGGTCCGGCCGACGCAGCGGTTGCATTGCGTGCACTGCTTCTTCTCCGGCGGATCGGTCCTGTTGCGAAAGTATCGAGGCAGCAGGTCGGTGGTGGCGATGAGCGCGCGCGCCATCGAAACGCCCTCGCACGCGCCTGTCGCGAGGGCGTCGTGGATATCCGCGTACTTCTGGAAGCCGCCGTTCGCGATGACGGGGACCCTGACTGCCGATCGGATCTGCCTGGCCAGTTCGAGATTCACGGGCTTGCATCTCACGAAGGGTGCCGACAACAGGCGCCCGACAAGCGGCGCGGGTATGGCATGTGCAACCGCCGCCCGCACGGCGGCTTTGCCGCTGAGGTGCCGCACCGAATCGAAGAACATGCGGATCTCCGGCACCGGAAATTCGCCCGGCACGTCGTGCGGATTGGGAAAGCCGTAGCCCGAGGTCACGTGGAAGTAGCCGGCGCCGAGCCTTTCCAGCTGCTGGGCGTAGTCGCGCATGCGTTCGATGCCGTTGCCCACACGGACCTCGCGTGACACGACGACAGGCGGCCACCGCAGCAGGGCGAGCGCCAGAGGACTGGTGTTGTAGTCGGTGCCCGAGAGGCGGATACCGACGAGGAAATCATCACCGACCGCCTGGCGCACGGCGCGCATGATCTCTTCGAGGAAGCGAAAGCGCTTCTGCGCATCTCCACCCCAGTCGTCGTCGCGCCGGTTGATCGCCGGGTTGAGGAACTGGTGGATCAGGTAGCCCTTGGCGATGGTGATCTCGATGCCGTCGACGCCGGCCTCGCGCGCGCGCCGGGCCGCCTCGGCGTGTTCGGCGATGGAGCGCCTGATCTGGGTCTCGGTCATGGCACGCCGGCGATTCCCGTAGCCGAACGCGAAGTCGAAGCCATCCGAGGAGCTGAGCGAATCGTCCGGCTCCGGCAGCAAGCTGCTGTAGGTGGCGTAGCCCGGATCGCCGATCTGCATGATGTAGCGGGCGCCGCTCTCCTGGATCTGGGCGATGTACTTGCGAAGCAAGGGCACGTAGCGGTCCTGTGCGATGGAGGGGTACTGCAAGGGCGAGAGCCGCTGCGCATTGACGTGGAAGGTGGTGGAGATGATGGCGCCCACGCCGCCATCGGCGAAGCGCTTCTCGAAGTTCTTCCACACGTCCGTGACGCTGCCGTCGTAGTTGCAGGTGCGCCCGCCGATGGACGAGCGAAGAACGCGGTTGCGCAACGCGATGCCATGAAGGCGCAGGGGCTGGAAGATGGCGTCGGATGCCGCGGGCGGGGCGGCATGTACCTCAGGCATGGCGAACCTCCGGCTTCGGCTCCCGCAAGCTGTCGGCGGCGTGGGGCACGGTCAGGCTCACCCCGCGCGCCTGCGCGATGCGTCCGGCGCAGGCCAGGGCCTCGGCCGCCTCCTGCGCCGCGCCGCTTTCGCCCAGCAGGACCGCTTTCGCGAGCCAGATCTGGATTTCCCACTGCCGCTCGCCGTCTCGCGCCATGGCCGCGAGCGCCTCGTCGATCGCCGCGAGCGCGCGATCGCGGTCGCCCGCTGCCGCGTGCCCGCGCGCGAGGATCGACAGGGTCCATGGCAACCCGAGGTGGGCCCGCTGCTGCTCGAATTCGCGCAGCGCGCACGCCACCATCGCGACGCCGGCGCGCGGATCGCCGGCGTCGATGAGTTGATGCCCGCGCAGCACCTTCGCGCAACTGGCGAAGTAGCCGAGGCGGTGCTCGTCGGTCACCGCGAACAGTTCGTCCAGCGGCGCGGCCAGTGCGGAGGTATCGCCGGCGCTCGCCGCGCAAGCGCAGCTGTAGAAAAGCGCCATGGCCAGCGCGAGCGGCTGCGACAGATGGCGCGCGTCGGCGAGCGCGCGGGCGGCGGTGGCCCGGGCCTGCTCGGGACGGCCGAGCAGCCACAGATTCCATGCCATGTGCGAGCGCGCGTTGACCGCCGGGTCGATCTGCGATCCGAGCGTGGTCGCCTGGTGGCCGCCCGCTTCGTACAACGCGACAGCGCGTTCGAGATCGCGCTGCGCCGCGACGTAGTCGCCTTTCCAGAACGACAGGACCCCCAGCATCCAGGCGCCGATCATCCGGATGCCTTCGTGGCCGGTGGCCTCCGCCAACTGCGCAATCCGGTGCGCGTGGCCCTCGGCCTGCAACAGTTCGCCGCGCGAGTAATGGAAGGCGTAGAGGCCGCGATGCGCATCCAGCAGGCACACCGGGTCGCCCAGTCGGTTGCAGATCGACAGCGCGGCGGCGAAGCTGGCCCGCACCTTGTCCGAGGCGAAGCCTTCGACCGCCCGGAACGCCGTGCCCTGCAGGATGGCGAGCGCGAGCTCGGCGCGGTCGCGGGCATCGCCTTCGGGCAACTCCGCGGCTTGCGCGAGGCCCCAGCTTGCATGCTGGAGCGCCTCCTGGTTGGCCGAGCGCTCGAGCGCACGTTGCGCCGCGACCGCTGCATGTCCGGCAGCGCGCAGCGGTTCTCCGGCGAGGGCGTAGTGGTGCGCCAGCACTTCAGGCTCTGCCGTCGGCCGCTCTGTCGCGCTGCGCTCCAGATGTGCCGCGATGCGCCCGTGCAGATCCTGGCGGCGGCTGCGCAGCAGGCTGTCGTAGGCCGCTTCCTGCAGAAGCGCATGGCGGAACACGAAGGAGTCGCCGCCGCTCTCCTCGCTGCGCACCAGCACGCCGCAGGCAGTCAGCTCGTCCGTGGCGGCGCCCACCACTTCCGATTCGATGCCCGCCAGCGCGTCGAGCAGGCGGCGCGGGATCTCGCGCCCGACGACGGCGGCGACCTGCGCCACCTGCTTGGCCGGACCGAGCCGGTCGAGCCGCTCCATGAGCGAATCCCGCAGCGTCAGCGGAATGCGTCCGCTGAATGCGCCTCGCAGGCGCGCGTCCGGCCAGGCCCCGGTGCCGGGGTCGATGGTCTTGGCGAACTCTTCCAGATACAGCGGGACGCCGTCGGTGATGCGCACGATCTCCTCGATCACCGGCGCCGGCGGCGGATGGCCGGGGAACAGGCTTTCGACCATGCGAATGGCATCGGCTTGCGGCAAGCGTGCCAGCGCCAGATGCAGGGCGTGCGGCCGCGCCTGCAGCGCGGGCAATGGCTCGCGGCTCGTGACGACCAGGTGCATCAGGGAGCGTGGTGCCGGCGCGGCCAGCGCGTCGATCAGCTCCATGGAGCTGGGGTCGGCCCAGTGCGCGTCCTCGAAGATGAGCAGCAGCGGCGAACGCGCGGCACGGTGGCGCAGGTAGCGCTCCAAGGCGCCGAGCGTGCGCATGCGCCGCTGCAGCGGTGTCAGCGCGCCCCAGTCGTCGCTCGTGGGCAAACCCAGCAGGTCGCGCAGTGCCTGTTCGTCGACACGCGGCCGCCTTGTGCGTGCCAGCCAATCCTCGAGCCGCCGCCGCGAACCGGCGCCATCGTCGCCCGGCGCGATGCCGGCGCTGCGCTGCAGCAAGCGGACGAACGGAAAAAGCGCGCTGCTGGTGTGAAATGGCGAACACTGGCAGCGCAGCACGTGATGCGAGCTGCCGGCCGACCCCCGGGCCAATTCTTCGGCCAGGCGGGATTTTCCGATGCCCGCGTCGCCGACGATCGTCGCCACGCACGGCACGCCGACCCCCACTTCGCGCCATTGCGCAAAGAGCCTCTCGCGCTCGCGCTCCCGGCCGACGAAGGGGGCGACCCCGTGCTGAGCGAACGCGACGAAGCGCGTCTCGGTCGTCAGCGCGCGCAGGGGACGCCAGGCCGTCACGTCCTCGTCGAACCCTTTCACGCGCTGCGGCGGAAGTGCTTCGAACACGAAGCAGGGCGCGGCCAGCTCGTGCGTGCGCTCGCTGACGAGCACGCTGCCGGCCTCGGCGGCGGCCTGCAGGCGCGCGGCGAGATGGACGGCTTCGCCGACGGCGGCGATCTCGCGTGACTCGGCCTCACCGATCAGATCCCCCACCACCACGATGCCTGTCGCGATGCCGGCGCGGATCTGCGGCGCCCGCACGCCGACGGTTGCGAGCGAGGGCATCACGCCGAGGATGTCCAGTGCGGCATGGATGGCCCGGACTGGATCGTCCTCGTGTGCCAACGGAAAGCCGAAGTAGGCCAGCACGCCGTCGCCCATGTAGCGTGCCACTCGGCCGCCGAAACGCTCCACGCTCGCGCGCACCGCCTCCTGGAAGCGCAGCATCAGTCGCCGCAGGTCTTCCGGGTCGAGTTCGCGCGACAGGACGGTCGATCCCACCATGTCGCAGAACAGGATGGTGAGTTGGCGACGCTCGGCGCGCCCCTCGACTTCGAACAGGCCGGTCCGGCCGTGCGGCGTGCCATCGGCCGGCGAGGAGGGCGGGTTGACAGGGAACGCCATCGGTCTTGGCCTTTCGCTGCACGCGGTTGCGTCGCCGCATCCTAGCGCGCACACCTGTGGATGGCGACCCCCGGTCGATGGGTGTGTCTCACGCCCGGCGACAAGGCCCGCGCAGCAACCCCCGCCGATGCGGGCGGCTCGGGTTGCTTCGGTGGACTAGCCTGCCTGCGGTCCCGGCACCTTGCGATGGGTGATGCGGCCCTGGCTGTCGATGCTCTCGAGGTGCACGTCGAAGCCCCACAACCGGGCGACGTGCTTGAGCACCTCCTGCGCGTCGTCGTGCAGTGGGCGGTTGTTGTGCTGCGTGTGGCGCAGCGTCAAGGCCCGGTCGCCGCGCAGGTTGACGCTCCACACCTGGATATTGGGCTCGCGGTGGTTGAGGTCGTACTGGCGCGACAGCGACTCGCGCAGCTGCCGATAGCCACTGTCGTCATGGATGGCCGAGACCTCGAGTTCGGGCTCGCTTTCCTTGTCGCTGATGGCGAAGAAACGGAAGTCCCGCATCAGCTTGGGCGAGAGGAACTGGCCGATGAAGCTCTCGTCCTTGAAGTTGCGCATCGCATAGTCGAGGGTGGTCAGCCACGGCGATCCAGCCAGGTCGGGGAACCAGCGGCGGTCTTCCTCGGTCGGGTTCTCGCAGATGCGCCGCAGGTCGGTGTACATCGCGAAACCGAGCGCATAGGGGTTGATGCCGCTGTAGGCGCGGTGGCCGATCGGCGGCTGAAACACCACGTTGGTGTGCGACTGCAGCCACTCCATCATGAAGCCGTCGGCAAGCAGGCCCTCGTCGTACATGGTGTTGAGCAGGGTGTAGTGCCAGAAAGTGGCCCAGCCCTCGTTCATCACCTGCGTCTGGCGCTGCGGATAGAAGTACTGCCCGATCTTGCGCACGATGCGCACCACTTCGCGCTGCCAGGGTTCCAACAATGGTGCGTTCTTCTCGATGAAGTACAGCAGGTTCTCCTGCGGCTCCGGCGGAAAGCGCTTGGCGGCTTCTTCCTCTTCCTGCGTGCGGCCGGCCCGGCGGGGCAGGGTGCGCCACAGGTCGTTGACCTGCTGTTGCAGATGGTGCTCGCGCTCCTCGCGCCGCGCCTGCTCCTGGCTCAGGGACAGGCGCTGCGGCCGGCGGTAGCGATCCACGCCGTGGTTCATCAGGGCGTGGCAGGAGTCGAGCAGGTCCTCGACCGCAGAGACGCCGTGGCGCTCCTCGCATTCGCTGATGTAGTTCCGGGCGTAGACCAGGTAGTCGATGATGGACGAGGCGTCCGTCCACATCTTGAACAGGTAGTTGCCTTTGAAGAAGCTGTTGTGGCCGTAGGCGGCATGGGCGATCACCAGGGCCTGCATGGCCATGGTGTTCTCTTCCATCAGGTAGGCGATGCAGGGATCGGAATTGATGACGATCTCGTACGCCAGCCCCATGTGGCCGCGGCGGTAGTTCTTCTCGGTGCTGATGAACTGCTTGCCGTAGGACCAGTGGCGGTAAATCACCGGCATGCCCACCGAGGCGTAGGCATCCATCATCTGCTCGGCGGTGATGATCTCCAGCTGGTTGGCGTAGGTGTCCAGCTTGTAGCTGCGCGCGACGCGGGCGATCTCGCTGTGGTAGCGCTCGATGAGCTCGAAGGTCCAGTCGGAAGGGCTGGGAAGAGGTTCTCGTTTCCTGGCGTTCACACCGTCCCCCTCTCCTTCTTGAACAGGTCGCGGAAGACCGGGTAGATGTCCGATGCATCGGCCACCTTGCGCATCGCGAAGTTCTTGTGGGACTCCACCAGCTGGGTGTATTCCTCCCACATGTTCTGCTCTGCTTCCGCCACCTGCACGTAGGCGTAATAGCGCACCAGGGGCAGGATGTGGTCGGCCAGCAATTCGCGGCAGCGGCCGCTGTCCTGGTGCCAGTTGTCGCCGTCGCTGGCCTGGGCGCCGTAGATGTTCCACTCGTTGCTGGGAAAGCGCGCGCGGATGATCTCCTGCATCAACGTGAGCGCGCTGGACACCACGGTGCCGCCGGTCTCGGTGGCGTGGAAGAACTCTTCTTCGCTCACTTCGCTCGCCTGCGTGTGGTGGCGGATGAAGACCAGCTCGATCTTCTCGTAGTGCCGGGTCAGGAACAGGTACAGCAGCATGAAAAAGCGCTTGGACATGTCCTTGCGCGCTTCGTCCATGGAACCCGACACGTCCATCAGGCAGAACATCACCGCCTTGGCCGAGGGGATCGGCACCCGCACCCGGTTGCGGTAGCGCAGGTCGATCGGGTCGAGGTAGGGGATGTGCTTGGCCTTGGCCTTCAGCTCCTCGATGCGGGCCTCGGTGTCGCGGATCTCGCGCTGCACCAGGGCGTCGTCGACGCGCGGGCTGCGCCTGAGGTGCAGCAGGTGCGCTTCGAGTTCGCGGATCTCGCGTCGCGAGTCGCCGCCCAGCGCAATGCGCCGGGCCAGCGCGCCGCGCATGGAGCGCACCACGTGCAGGTTGGTGGGCATGCCGTCCTGCGTGAAGCCGGCACGGTGGCTCTTCCACTCCGGCACTTCGGCCAGCTGGGTGCGGATCAGGTGGGGCAGTGCGAGGTCCTCGAAGAAGACCCGCATGAACTCTTCCTTGGTGAGACGGAAGACGAAGTCGTCCTCGCCGCCTTCGCCGTCCCCGGCCTGCGAGCCGCTGCCGGAACCGCCGCCGCCGCCCTGCGGCCGCTCGATGCGGTCGCCCTTGACGTACTCGCGGTTGCCAGGATGCACGTACTCGCGGTTGCCGCCGGATCCGTGTCCGAACACGGGTTCGGATACATCGCGCCGCGGCAGCGTGATGTCCTCGCCCTGCTCGAGATCGCGGATATTGCGGCCGCTGACGGCACGGCGCACCGCCTCGCCGATCTGCTCGCGATAGCGCCGCAGGAAACGCTCGCGGTTGCCGATGGACTTGTTCTTCCCCGACAGACGGCGGTCGATGATCTGCTGCAGCATGGCCACGGCCGAAACTCCTAACTTCAGTGCGTCATGAACTCTTGCGCACGCGCAGGTACCACTCGCAGAGCAGGCGGACCTGCTTGGCGGTGTAGCCCTTCTGCACCATGCGGTTGACGAAGTCCTCGTGCTTCTTCATCTCGTCGGCGCTGCTCTTGGCATTGAAGCTGATCACCGGCAGCAGCTCCTCGGTGTTCGAGAACATCTTCTTCTCGATCACCGTGCGCAGCTTTTCATAACTGGTCCACACCGGGTTCTTGCCGGCGTTGCCGGCCCGCGCGCGCAGCACGAAGTTCACGATCTCGTTGCGGAAGTCCTTCGGGTTGCTGATGCCCGCGGGCTTCTCGATCTTCTCCAGCTCGGCGTTGAGCGAGCCGCGGTCGAAGACCTCGCCGGTGTCCTGGTCGCGGTACTCCTGGTCCTGGATCCAGTAGTCGGCGTAGGTGACGTAGCGGTCGAAGATGTTCTGCCCGTACTCGGAATAGCTTTCGAGGTAGGCGGTCTGGATTTCCTTGCCGATGAATTCCGCATAGCGCGGCGCCATCAGCTCCTTGATGTAGGAGAGGTACTTCTGCTCCGTCTCGGGCGCGAACTGCTCGCGCTCGATCTGCTGTTCGAGCACGTACATCAGGTGCACCGGATTGGCGGCGACCTCGCTGCTGTCGAAGTTGAAGACCTTCGAGATGATCTTGAAGGCGAAGCGGGTCGAGGTGCCGGACATGCCCTCGTCGACGCCGGCATAGTCGCGGTATTCCTGGATCGACTTCGCCTTCGGGTCGGTGTCCTTGAGGTTCTCGCCGTCGTAGACCTGCATCTTGCTGAAGATGCTGGAGTTCTCCGGCTCCTTCAGCCGTGTCAGCACCGAGAACTGGGCCATCATGCGCAGCGTGCCGGGGGCGCAGGGCGCCAGCGCCAGCGAAGAGTTGCGCACCAGCTTCTCGTAGATCTTGATTTCTTCCGAGACGCGCAGGCAGTAGGGCACCTTGACGATGTAGATCCGGTCGAGGAAAGCCTCGTTGTTCTTGTTGTTGCGGAAGGCCTTCCACTCGCTCTCGTTGCTGTGCGCCAGCACGATGCCGTCGAAGGGGATGGCGCCGAAGCCCTCGGTGCCCTTGAAGTTGCCTTCCTGCGTGGCGGTCAGGAGCGGGTGCAGCACCTTGATCGGCGCCTTGAACATCTCGACGAACTCGAGCAGGCCCTGGTTGGCCAGGCAGAGGCCGCCGGAGTAGGCATAGGCGTCGGGATCGTCCTGCGCGTAGGTCTCCAGCTTGCGGATGTCGATCTTGCCGACCAGCGAGGAGATGTCCTGGTTGTTCTCGTCGCCCGGCTCGGTCTTGGCGACCGCGATCTGGCGCAGAACGGACGGGTAGCGCTTGACCACCTGGAACTGGCGGATGTCGCCGCCGTACTCCTCCAGTCGCTTCACCGCCCAGGGCGAGAGCACGCGCTGCAGGTAACGGTTGGGGATGCCGTATTCCTTCTCGAGGATCTCGCCGTCCTCGGCCGCATTGAAGAGGCCCAGCGGTGATTCGTTCACCGGCGAACCCTTGATTGCGTAGAAGGGTACCTGTTCCATCAGCTGCTTCAGGCGTTCGGCGATCGAGCTCTTGCCGCCGCCGACCGGGCCGAGCAGGTAGAGGATCTGCTTCTTCTCTTCCAGGCCCTGGGCCGCGTGGCGGAAGTAGGAGACGACCTGTTCGATCGCATCTTCCATGCCGTAGAACTCGCGGAAGGCCGGGTAGATCTTGATGACCTTGTTGGCGAAGATGCGTGACAGGCGCGGGTCGTTGCGCGTGTCGATGAGTTCGGGTTCCCCGATGGCCTTGAGCATCCGCTCCGCCGCGGTCGAATAGGCCGCAGGGTCCCGTTTGCAGATATCGAGGTACTCCTGCAGGGACAGGACCTCTTCGCGAGTCCGCTCGTAACGGGCGGCGAAGTTGCTGATGACATCCATAAACACCTCCATCGAGTCAGCGGGGCGCTGCCCGGAGTCTCCGTGCTGCACACGTCGCATCGTTCGCAGGAATGGTGCCAGGTGAGTTGAGCACGCTTAGGAAAAACTCCTCGAGCAGTAACTTGGCTCAAAGCATAGAACAAACGACGCGCCCCGCAAATCGGTTTCGAAAAATAAGAACGATGCGAACAGTTAAAAGTTCCAGAGCGAAAGACCAGGCTGGCGACCACGAACGATGTTCATCATGCAGCGTCTCGAGCGCCAGGCATAGCGCTTTCGGCACTTGCACCACAAAGTCGATGTAGGACGGCATCCCCCAATGGTGAGGGGCGCATCGACGACCGATGGAGCAAAGATATTCCCCGCACAACGCGCGGGTCGGATGGCTCGGCGACATGCAAATAAAAAACCGCTCGAGGCGGCTTTATCAATGCACCGAATGCGCGGCATGCACCGCTGCGGGCCAGCGTCCGGCGCGCACCTGCGCGTGGCTGATTGCCGCAATGCAACAACTGTTGGAGCATCCCGCTCGCCGCGGGCTGCATATATATATAAGGAGGCGGCGCAGGAACGGGAGGCGGTCGTCGGCGCGGCTGTAGCCTCGGGGCGGCCGGGTGCGAATGCCCGGGCGGGCCCCCCGACGGGAACGGAGTAGCCCGAGGGGGAGGAGGGCGTCGGCCCCGGGCTTCGAGCGGAGGGCGGCCTCCGCTCAGCTGAAAAACTCCTTCGCCTTGTCGAACCAGCCCTTGTCGGTCGGGCTGTGCTTGTCCCCGCCCTTCTTCAGGGATTCGTCCAGCTCCTTCAGCAGCTTGCGCTGGTGCTCGGTGAGCTTGACGGGGGTTTCCACGCGGATGTGGCAGTACAGGTCGCCGGGATAGCTGGAGCGCACGCCCTTGATCCCCTTGCCGCGCAGCCGGAACTGCTTGCCGCTCTGGGTGCCCTCCGGGATGTCGATGGCGGCCGGCCCCTTGAGCGTCGGCACGCTGATCTCGCCGCCCAGTGCGGCAGTGGCGATGCTGACCGGCACCACGCAGTGCAGGTCGTCGCCATCGCGCTCGAACTGCTCGTGCTTCTTGAGCCGGATCTCGATGTAAAGGTCGCCGGGTGGCCCCCCATTGGTGCCTGGCTCGCCGTTGCCGGTGCTGCGGATACGCATGCCGTCGTCGATGCCGGCCGGAATCTTGACCTCCAGGGTCTTGGTGCTCTTGATCTTGCCCTGGCCATGGCAGGCGGTGCAGGGCTCGGGAATGATCTTGCCGCTGCCGTGGCAGGTGGGGCAGGTCTGCTGCACGCTGAAGAAGCCCTGGCGGATCTGCACCACGCCGTTGCCGTGGCAGGTGGTGCAGCTGATGGCCTTGGTGCCCGGCTTGGCGCCCGAACCCTTGCAGGTGCCGCAGTCGTCCCAGCTCGGGATGCGGATCTGCGCTTCCTTGCCCTCGGCCGCTTCCTCCAGCGTGACCTCCATCGCGTAGCTCAGGTCGCTGCCGCGGAAGACCTGGCGGCCGCCGCCGCGGCCGCCGCGCGCGCCGAAGACGTCGCCGAAGATGTCGCCGAAGGCTTCCGCGAAGCCGCCGAAGCCCTCGGGGCCCGGGCCGCGCATGTTCGGGTCCACCCCCGCATGGCCGTACTGGTCGTACGCGGCGCGCTTCTGCGCATCCGACAGCATCTCGTACGCTTCCTTGACCTCCTTGAACTTGGCTTCGGCTTCCTTGCTGGTATCGCCATGGTTTCGGTCAGGGTGGTGCTTCATCGCGAGCTTGCGATAAGCCTTCTTGATTTCATCCTCGCTGGCGTTCTTGGGAACGCCGAGGGTTTCGTAATAGTCGCGTTTGGTGGCCATGTCGATGCGCGGGTAGGGTCAGAGACGGAAAAAGGCCGGACCCCTCCACAGGTGGTCCAGCCTTGCCAGGACCGGCTACCGCTTGATAGCGTCAGCAGGCCCCGGGGTCGGAAAATCAACCCTTCTTGACTTCCTTGACCTCGGCGTCGACCACGTTGTCGTCCGCCGGCGCGCTGCTTGCAGCTTCCGGACCAGCGCCCGTCGCCGCGCCGGCAGCACCGGCCGTCCCGGCTGCAGCCTGGGCGTCGGCGTACATCTTCTCGCCGAGCTTCTGGCTGACGGTCATCAGCGCGTTGGTCTTTTCCTCGATCCGGGCCTTGTCCTCGCCCTTGAGCACTTCTTCGAGCTCCTTGATGGCGGCCTCGATCTTTTCCTTCTCGCCGGCCTCCAGGCTGGCGCCATGCTCGCCGAGCGACTTGCGGACACTGTGCGCCATCGCCTCGCCCTGGTTGCGGGCCTGGGCCAGCTCGACCTTCTTCTTGTCTTCGGCGGCGTTGAGCTCGGCGTCCTTCACCATCTTCTGGATCTCGTCTTCCGACAGGCCCGAATTGGCCTTGATGGTGATCTTGTTCTCCTTGCCGGTGCCCTTGTCCTTGGCGCCGACGTGCAGGATGCCGTTGGCGTCGATGTCGAAGCTCACCTCGATCTGGGGCGTGCCGCGCGCGGCCGGCGGAATGCCTTCCAGGTTGAACTCGCCCAGCAGCTTGTTGCCCGCGGCGACTTCGCGCTCGCCCTGGAAGACCTTGATGGTCACGGCCGGCTGGTTGTCCTCGGCGGTCGAGAAGGTCTGCGCGAACTTGGTCGGGATCGTGGTGTTCTTCGTGATCATCTTGGTCATCACGCCACCCATGGTCTCGATGCCCAGCGACAGCGGGGTCACGTCGAGCAGCAGGACGTCCTTGCGGTCGCCGGAGAGCACCTGGCCCTGGATCGCGGCGCCCACGGCCACCGCTTCGTCGGGGTTCACGTCCTTGCGCGGCTCGCGGCCGAAGAATTCCTTGACCTTCTCCTGCACCTTGGGCATGCGGGTCATGCCGCCGACCAGGATCACGTCGTGGATGTCGGTGACCGACACGCCGGCGTCCTTGATGGCGGTACGGCAGGGCGCGATGGTGCGCTCGATCAGCTCGTCCACCAGCGATTCCAGCTTGGCGCGGGTCAGCTTGATGTTCAGGTGCTTCGGACCCGAGGCGTCGGCCGTGATGTAAGGCAGGTTGACGTCGGTCTGCGCGCTGTTGGACAGCTCGATCTTGGCCTTCTCCGCGGCTTCCTTCAGGCGCTGCAGGGCGAGCACGTCCTTGCTCAGGTCCACGCCCTGGTCCTTCTTAAACTCGCCGATGATGTAGTCGATCACGCGCTGGTCGAAGTCCTCGCCGCCGAGGAAGGTGTCGCCGTTGGTCGACAGAACCTCGAACTGCTTCTCGCCGTCCACGTCCGCGATCTCGATGATGGAGATGTCGAAGGTGCCGCCGCCGAGGTCATACACGGCGATCTTGCGGTCGGCGCGGTCTTGCTTGTCCAGGCCGAAGGCCAGCGCGGCCGCGGTCGGCTCGTTGATGATGCGCTTGACGTCCAGGCCGGCGATGCGGCCGGCGTCCTTGGTGGCCTGGCGCTGGCTGTCGTTGAAGTAGGCCGGCACGGTGATCACGGCCTCGGTCACGGCCTCGCCCAGGTAGTCCTCGGCGGTCTTCTTCATCTTGCGCAGGATCTCGGCGCTCACTTGCGGCGGCGCGAGCTTCTTGCCGCGCACTTCGACCCAGGCGTCGCCGTTGTCGGCCTTGACGATGCTGTAGGGCATCAGGTCGATGTCCTTCTGGACTTCCTTTTCCTCGAACTTGCGGCCGATCAGGCGCTTGACGGCGTAGATGGTGTTCTTGGGGTTGGTGACCGCCTGCCGCTTGGCCGAGGCGCCGACGAGGACTTCGCCGTCCTCCTGGTACGCGACGATCGAGGGCGTGGTGCGCGCGCCTTCCGAATTCTCGATCACCCGCGTGGTGTTGCCTTCCATGATCGACACGCACGAGTTGGTGGTGCCGAGGTCGATGCCGATGATTTTGGCCATGTTGTGAGCTCCTGAACGCGAAATAAATGTTGTTGTGAACTTGTGGATAACCCGTCTCGATTCAAGGGAGGAAACGGGGATTTCCTGTGGGATTCGTGGGGATCGGTGGATCAGTTGGCTGGGCTGACGGTCACCAGCGCGGGGCGCAGCACGCGCTCGGCGATGGTGTAGCCCTTCTGCAGCACACCGACGATGGTGTTGGGCTCCTGGCCCTCGGCCGGCACCACGGAAATGGCCTGGTGCTGGTGCGGGTCGAACTTGCTGCCGGCGGCCGGGGCGATTTCGACCACCTTGTTGCGCTCCAGCGCGCTCTTGAGCTGACGCAGCGTGGCTTCGGCGCCCTCGCGGATCTGCTCCGGCGTACCGCCCTCGTGGTTCAGGCCGGCTTCCAGGCTGTCCAGCACCGGCAACAGGCTCTCGGCGAAAGACTCGATCGCGAACTTGCGGCCCTTGCTCACTTCCTCGTCGGCGCGGCGGCGCGCGTTCTGCACGTCGGCCTGGGCGCGCAGGAACTGGTCGGCCAACTCGGCGTTCTTGGCCTTGAGCTCGGCGATTTCCGCCGTCGCGGCGGCCAGCGCATCCGCCTCGTTGGCGGCTTGCGCGGCCTCCAGCTCTTCCGGGCTCGGGTCGCCTTGCAGGGTTTCTGGATGGGTAGGTTGTTGCGGGTCAGACATGCTCGAAAAGCCGGCTGCCATGCCGGGACACAATAAAAAACAAAGGGAACGCGGCGCAACTGGGGCTGCTGCAGCCGATTTCAAGAAAAAAAAGCGCCTCGCAAGGCGCATTTCGCGGAGGCGGCGCCAGGGCGGGCGCCGCGGCGGTGCTCAGTGGGTGTCGAGCAGCTCGACGTCGAACTTCAGGGTCGCGTTGGGCGGGATCACGCCGCCGGCGCCGCGAGCGCCATAGCCCAGGGCGGGGGGAATGATCAGGGTGCGCTGGCCGCCGATCTTCATGCCGGCGACGCCTTCGTCCCAGCCCTTGATCACCTGACCGGCACCCAGCGAGAAGGCGAAGGGGTCGTTGCGGTCGCGGCTGGAATCGAACTTGGCGCCCTGCACGCCGTCGTTGTAGAGCCAGCCGGTGTAGTGCACGTGCACGTGGTGGCCGGCCTTGGCTTCGGCGCCATCGCCGACGACGGTGTCTTCGTACTGCAGGCCGGAGGGGGTGGTGGGCATCGCGGGTCCTTGGGTTGAGAGAAAGCCCCGCAGTGTAGCGAACGGCCAAGGCCCGCCGGGGCATGGCTAGGCGAACGGCCAAGGCCCGCCGGGGCATGGCTAGGTCGACGGGGCGGGTTCCGGCGGAACGTCCGGCGCCGACGCGTCCGCTGCGCCGGGCCGGGGTGGCGGCGTGCTCTTGCGAGCCTGGTTCAGCTGCCATTTCACCGCGAACGCCTGCAGGTCGGACAGCCGCTTGAGCAGGTCCTGGCCGCTGGGCGTGAGGCTGTAGCCCTCGCCGCCGTGGCCCACCAGGCCGGCCTCGCGCAGTTCCTTGATGCGTGTGTTCAGGGTGTTCGGCGTGATCTGGCCCACGCTGTCCTGCAGGAGCCGGAAGGTCTGGGCATGGCCATCGCGCAGCGCCCAGAGCACGCGCAGGGCGTAGCGGCCTTCGAGGAGCGCGAGCAATTGGCCGATCGCCGCGATTTCCTTGCTGCTCATGGGACAGGGTCTCCTCTTCGCGAAAGCGGCTGCCGCATCCCCCGGCTGCCTTCGTCCTGGGTCGTTCTTGTGCGGGGACCGGCCAAGCGGCCGAGCCTGGGACTATATCCCAGAAGCATGCGGCGCTACAAGTTTTATAGCTGAGTGCCGAAGCCGGACGCGGGCTGCGGACCGGGGCGAGGCTCAGGAGGTGGGGTATTGCGCCATGGCTTCGCCGAGCCGGATCGTGCGTCCCGGCGCCCAGGCCGGGTTGAATCGCAGCGCCGGCTTGGGGAACAGCATGACGACCGTGGAGCCCAGCAGGAAGCGGCCCATCTCCTCGCCCTTGGCCAGCGTCACCTGGCCGTCGGCGTAGCGCCACTCGCGCAACTCGCCCGTGCGCGGCGGATTGATCACGCCGTGCCAGACGGTGGCCATGCTCCCGACGATGGTCGCGCCGACCAGCGCCAGCACGAAGGGCCCGCGCGCCGATTCGAAGATGCACACCACGCGCTCGTTGCGGGCGAACAGGCCCGGCACGCCGCGCGCCGTGACCGGGTTGACCGAGAACAGCTCGCCCGGCACGTGGATCATGCGCGTCAGCCGCCCTTCGCAGGGCATGTGGATGCGGTGGTAGTCCCGGGGGCTGAGGTAGAGGGTGGCGAAGCTGCCGTGTTCGAACTGGGCGGCGAGGGCGGCGTCGCCACCCACCAGCGCGGTGGTGCTGTAGCGGTGGCCCTTGGCCTGGATGATCTGGTCGCCCTCGATGGGGCCGAACTGGCTGATGGCGCCGTCGACCGGACAGACCAGGTCGGCCTGCGCGATCGGCCGCACGCCGGGGCGCAGCGCGCGGGTGAAGAAGTCGTTGAAGCTGCGATAGCTCGCGATGTCGCTGTCCAGCGCCTCCGTCATGTCGACGCCGTACTTGGCGACGAAGCGCCGGACGATCCAGGTCGTGAGCGCTCCCCGCTCGCGGCCCGCCACCCAGCCGGCGAAATGGGTCAGCGCCTGCTTGGGAATCAGGTACTGGGGCAGGACGGCAAGGCGGTCGGACAAATCGGCGGCTTCCGGAAAAGGAAGGCGATTCTAGCCATCGCCTCCCCGGCGGATTGCAAGACGGCGCCTACTCGGCCTTGATGTTCGCCGCCTTGATCAACTGGGCCCATTTCTCGACTTCGGCCTTCTGGAAGGCTGCGATCTGCGCCGTCGTCAGGTCGGCCGGCTGCATGCCGAAGCCCTTGAGCTTGTCCTGCATGTCCGGCTCGGCCAGGATCTTGCGGATCTCGGTGTGCAGCCGCTCGATGATGGGCGCCGGCGTGCCGGCCGGCACGAAGATCGCCTGCCAGGACAGCACCTCGAAGTCATTCAAGCCGGGCAGGCCCGACTCGGCCACCGTGGGCACGTCCGGCATGGACGCCAGCCGCCTGGACGAGCTCACCGCGATCGCGCGCAGCTTGCCGCTCTGGATGTGCGGGCCGGCGACCACCGTGGTGTCGAACATCATGTCGACCTGGCCGCCGATCACGTCCTGGATCGCGGGGCCGCTGCCCTTGTAGGGCACGTGCGTGAACTTCACGCCCGAGCGGTAGGCCAGCAACTCCAGCGTCAGGTGCTGCGAGGTGCCGGTGCCGGCCGAGGCCGAGGACAGCCCGCCAGCCCTGGCGCGGCTGGCGTCCAGCACGTCCTTCAGCGTTTTGTAGGGGCTGGCCTGGTTCACCACCAGCACGACGGGGTTGGTGCCGATCAGCGTCACCGGCGAGAAGGACCTCAGAGGGTCGTAGCCGATCTTCGGGTAGAGGCTCACGTTGATCGCGTGCGAGCTGATGGTGCCGCCCAGCATCGTGAAGCCGTCGGGGGCCGCCCGGGACGCGATTTCCGAGCCCACGCTGCCGCCGGCGCCGCCCTTGTTGTCGATGACCACGCTGGTGCCCAGTGCCGGCCCGAGCTTCTGCCCGATCAGGCGGCCCAGCACGTCGGTGGTTCCGCCGGCGGGGAAAGGCACCAGGTAGGTGATGGCCTTGCCCGTGGGCCAGGTGCCCTGGGCCAAGGCCGGCAGGGCGGGGAGCCCGGCGGCCAGCGAGGCCATCGCGGCCTGGATCAGGGTGCGGCGTTGCATGTGTGTGTCTCCTTGGGGTTCGGGTCTGGAAATGGATTGCTCATTTGGGGGTGTTGAAGATCTCCGGCAACCACAGCGAAAAGGCCGGCACATAGGTCACCAGCATCAGGCACACCAGCAGCGCGCCGTAAAAAGGCCAGATCGAGCGCATGACCTGCCCGACCGACACGCCCCCGATCGCGCAGCCGATGAACTGCGTGGTCCCCACCGGCGGCGTGTTCAGCCCCAGTGCGCAATTGATCAGCATCACGATGCCGAACTGCACCGGGCTCATGCCGAACTGCATCGCGATCGGCAGGAAGATCGGCGTGCAGATCAGGATGGTGGCCGCCATGTCGAGGAAGGTGCCCAGCAGGAACAGCAGCACGTTGATCACCAGGAAGATGACCCAGGGGCTGCTGGACACCGAGGTCATCAGCTCGCCGGTCTTCTGCGGCACCTCGTACAGCGCCATGAAGTAGCCGAAGGCCGAGGAGATGCCGATCAGCAGCAGCACGACGCCGGTGGTCTTGCAGGCCTTGGCGCAGGCTTTCAGGAAGTCCTTCCAGCTCAGCGAGCGGTAGACCAGTACCGTCACCGCGAGCGCCCACAGCACGGCGGTCGCGGCGGACTCGGTCGCGGTGAACACCCCCGACAGGATGCCGACCAGGATGATCACCACGATCAGCAGCCCCGGCAGCGCGCCGATGAAGGCCGCCAGCACCTCGCCCCAGCCGGGGAAAGCGCCGCGCACCGGGTAGCCGCGCTTGATCGCGACGTAGTAGGCCGCCGCCAGGTTGCACAGCGTCAGGATCACCGCCGGAATGAGCCCCGCCAGGATCAGGCTGAGCACGCTGACCGAGGCGATGCCGGTGGTGGCGAGCGTGAAGATGATCAGGTTGTGCGAGGTCGGCATCAGCGCGCCGACCAGCGCTGCGTGGGTGGTGACGTTGACCGCGTAGTCCGGGTCGTAGCCCTCGCGCTTCATCAGCGGGATCATCACCGAGCCCATCGCCGACACGTCGGCCACCGGCGAGCCCGCCACGCCGCCGAACAGCGTGCAGCCCACCACGTTGCTCATGCCCAGCCCGCCGCGCACGTGGCCCACCAGGCTGTTGGCGAAGCGCACGATGCGCTGGGCGATCCCGCCGTACAGCATCAGCTCGCCGGCGAACACGAAGAAAGGGATGGCCAGGAAAGAGAAGATCTGCATCCCGCCGACCATCTTCTGGAACACCACCGCCACCGGCAGGCCGGCGTAGGTCACGGTGGCGATGGAGGCCAGGCCGATCGAGAACGCGACCGGCACGCCGATCACCAGCAGCAAGAGAAAACTCAGCGTCAGAACCGTCAGTTCCATGAAGGCACCACTTCCTCATGACGCAGCAACGCCACGATGTGTTCGACTGAAAACAGCACGATCAGCACGCCGGCCACCACCAGCGCCAGGTAGTCCGCACCTACAGGAATGCCCAGCATGGGCTTCATGTCGGTCCACTTGAGCCGGGTCCAGAGCCAACCGCTCGAGACCATGACGGCGCCGAACAGCGCCACCAGCGCGTGGATCAGGACTTCGACTTTCAGGCGCATCGAGTCCGGCAGCAGGGACACCAGCGAATCCAGGCCGATGTGCCCCGCATCCCGCACCCCGACGGCCACGCCCAGCGCGGTGACGTACAGCACCAGCTGCAGCGCCAGACCCTCGGCCCAGACCGGCGTGTCGTTGAACAGATAGCGCCCCACCACCTGGTATTGCACGCAGACGATGATCGCGATCAGCAGCACCACGGCCAGCATCAGGCTGGCCTTGGACAAAAGCGCGCACAGGCGCGTGTACGCGTGGCGCCAGGGCGCCCGCGCGGCCGCGGGCTCGACGCGCGTGTCGATCATTTGTTGTCCTGGATGGACTTGACCAGGCGCTGCAGGTCCGGCGTGGCGATGAACTTCGCGTACACCGGCGCCATGGCGGCGCGGAAGGAGGCCTTGTCCACGTCGCTCACGATCGTGGCGCCGCCTTTTGTCACGACCTCGAGCGACTTGGCTTCCTGCTCGTCCCACTTCTTGCGCTGGAAGCTGACCGATTCCTTGGCCGCGGCGCGGAACAGGTCCTGGTCGGCCTTGGGCAGCTTGTCGTAGACCGCTTTGGACATCACCAGCATCTCCGGCGCCATCGAATGCTCGGTGCGCGAGTAGAACTTGACCGCCTCGTAGTGCTTGAATCCCTCGTAGGAGGGGACGTTGTTCTCCGCGGCGTCGATCAACCCGGTCTTCAGCCCGGTGTAGACCTCGCCGATGGGCACCGGCGTGGCGTTGGCGCCCATCGCGTTGATCAACGACACCCACAGGTCCGACTGCTGCACGCGGATCTTCATGCCCTTGGCATCAGCCAGCGTCTTGACCGGCTTCTTGGCGTAGATCGAGCGCGCGCCGCTGTCGTAGAAGGCCAGGCCGACCAGGTCTTCGGGCTCGCAGCTCTTCAGGATCTCTTCGCCCACCGGGCCGTCGAGCGACTTGCGCATGTGCTCGATCGACTCGAACAGGAAAGGCATGGTCGGCACCAGCGTCTTGGCGCACAGCGAGTTCAGCGGGCTGATGTTGACGCGCGTCATCTCCAGCGCGCCGATCTTCACCTGGTCGATGGTCTCCTTCTCGGTGCCCAGGGCCCCCTTGTTGAACACCTTGATCCTGTATTTGCCGTTGCTGCGCTTGTCCAGCAGCTCGCTCATGTGCTTGACGGCGGCCACGGTGGGGTAGTCGTCGCTGTTGTGCACGTCGGCGGAGCGGAACTCGACCGCGTGCGCGGTCAGGGCACAGGCGCTCGCGGCGAGCGCGATCAGGTGGCGGGCGTATGTCATTTGTCTTCCTCTTCGGTGGTGGCTGGGGGGTCGAAATCTGCGGTCGGAAGCGCCGGTCAGAACCGGCACTCGGGCTCCGGCAGGCCCTGCACGCCCGGGCGCAGGGCGAACACGCCGCCGGCCAGCGGCTGGTCCGACAAATCGCCTGCGGGACGAATCGATGTCACGAACAGCGTGTCGAGCCCGCTGCCGCCGAAGGCGCACATGGCGGGCTTCTTCACCGGCACGGGCAGCGAGCGGTCGAGTTGTCCGTCCGGCGTGAAGCGGTGCACGAGGCCGGCGTCGTTGCCGCAGATCCAGTAGCAGCCTTCGGCGTCCACCGCGGCGCCGTCGGGGCGGCCGGGCAGGGGCTTCATGTCGACGAACAGTCGCCGGTGGTGCGGCGTGCCGGTGTCGACGTCGTAGTCGAAGGCCCAGATCGCCTGCACCTGCGGGTGCGAGTCCGACAGGTACATGGTGCGGCCATCGGGGCTGAAGGCCATGCCGTTGGGCACGATCATCCGCTCGATGCGCGCATGCAGCGCGGCCTCGGCATTGACGTCGCTCTGATAGCGGTACACGCGCCCCACCTCGCGCGCCGCCGCCATGTCCATCAGCATGGTCCCGGCCCAGAAGCGGCCCTGGCGGTCGCAGCGGCCGTCGTTGAAGCGCATGCCGGGCTCTTCGTGCACGGCGTGGGCCAGCCGCGTGCTGGTCAGGCTCCCGTTCTCGCGCGCGGCGATGGCGAACAGGCCGCTTTCCATGCCGGCGATCCACTGGCCCGGATGGCCGGCGCGCGGCGCGATGCAGGCGAGCATCTCCTCGCCGGTCCAGCTCCGGTGGGCGCCGGTGGCCGGGTCGAGACGATGAAGCTGGCGGGCGGGGATGTCCACCCAGTAGAGGGCTTGCTCCCGCACGCTCCAGACCGGGCTCTCGCCAGTGCCGCAGCGTGCGTCGAGGATGAGTTCCGCTTGCATGCGAAGAAACGCGGGGTTGAGCGCGTCGGTCAGTCGCCGAAGGGCCCTTGGGCGGTGAAGGCGCCGCCCTGGTAAATGGCGTTGGGATCGTCGGGCGCCACCGGCGGTTGCGCCTCGATCTTGGCGCGGAACACTTCGGAGCTGTCCTGCGGCACGAAGCCCAGGTGCGCGGCGGCACTGTTGTCCCACCACAGGTCGCGGTTGGCGGAGGCGCCGTAGACGATGGTGTGCTTCACGCCGGGCGTGAACAGCGACTTCTCGACCAGCTGCGTCAGGTCGCGGTAGCTCAGCCAGGTACTCATCATCCGGCGATTGGCCGGCTCGGGAAAGGAGGAGCCGATACGGATGCTCACGGTCTCGATGCCCCAGCGGTCCCAATAGAACTGGGCCATGTCCTCGCCGAAGGACTTCGACAGCCCGTAGTAGCCGTCCGGCCGGCGCGCCGCATGCGCATCCAGGGTCTGGCTCTGCCTGTAGAAGCCGATCACGTGGTTGGAGCTGGCGAAGACCACGCGCTGGACGCCGTGGCGGCGCGCCGCTTCGTACACATGGAAGATGCCCTTGATGTTGGCCTCGAGGACCTCCTCGAAAGGCCGCTCGACCGAGACGCCGCCCAAGTGGACGATCGCGTCGCAGCCGGCCACCAGCGCATCGACGGCCTTCTTGTCGGCCAGGTCGCAGGGCATTACTTCCTCGCTCGCATCGGGCGCGGGCGCGAGCGAGGCGATATCGGACACGCGCAGGACGCGGGCGAAAGGACGCAGGCGTTCGCGCAGGACCTTGCCCAGGCCGCCGGCGGCGCCGGTGAGCAGAAGTCGGTTCAGCCGGGGCGTCGCGGGGGCGGATGTACTCATGTCTCTCTATCGAGTGGATCTGAAGATCGGTTGGCGATGTCGTAAGTTATCTGTTGTCGTACAACGCTCGGTTGATTATCATCACCGCATGTCGAGCGTGTCAACGGGGTCAACCTCAGCCGCCGAAGGCCTGGCGCCGGCGGCGGCGCCGCGCCGGCGTGCCCGCGGTTTGGCCCACGGCCTGGTGGACGACCTGGGCGAGAAGATCCGCAACCAGCAACTGCGGCCTGGCGACAAGCTGCCCACCGAGTCGGCCATCATGCAGGCGTACGGCGTGAGTCGCACCGTGGTGCGCGAGGCGCTGTCCAAGCTGCAGGCCGGAGGGTTGGTCGAGACGCGCCACGGCATCGGCACCTTCGTGCTGCCGCCGCGCGCGGCGGGCATGTTCAGGCTGGAGGCCTCCGACCTCGCGACCTCGGTCGACGTGCTGGCCGTGCTGGAACTGCGCATCAGCCTGGAGACCGAGTCCGCCGGCCTGGCCGCCGGCCGGCGCACCGAGGCGCAGCTCGCGGCATTGCGCGAGGCGCTCGACGATTTCGAGCGCAACGTGGCGGAGGCGGGGGACACGGTGGCGCCGGACTTCCGCTTCCACATGCAGATTGCCCAGGCCACCGGCAACCCGTACTTCGCGGACATCATGAGCCACCTGGGTACCAACATCATCCCGCGCACGCGCATCCCGGCCATCCGCAACCACGACCCGCGCGGCGAATACCTCAGTCGCGTCAACCGGGAGCACGAGGAGATCTATGCGGCCATCGCGCGGCGCGATCCGGAATCGGCCCGCGCGGCGATGCGCATCCATCTGACCAACAGCCGCGAGCGGCTGCGGCTGGCGCAGGAGGCGGCGCAGCGCGAAGCATCGACGCCGCCGGCGGAAGACGGCGCGTCCGCGGCGGCCTGAAAGCGCCGACGTTTTCTGCTGGACATGCGCCGCAGTCAGTTGTACGATGACTGATAACTTGGGAGCAGCAAGGCTTCCGATCTCTTGCCGGGTCCGGCATCCCTTTCCATCCCCTTTCCGGAGACACAGCAACATGAGCCTCAATCGACGTGACCTCGTGCTCGGCACCCTCGGCGCGGGCCTGCTCGCCGCCGCACCCGTCCGGGCTGCCGACGTCTGGCCCGCCAAGCCGATCCGCATCGTGGTGCCGTACCCGCCGGGCGGCTCCTCCGACATCATTGCCCGTGCCATCAGCCTGCCGTTGTCGGAGGCGCTGAAGCAGTCGGTGATCGTGGAGAACCGTGCCGGCGCCAACGGCAATCTCGGCGCCGAGCTGGTCTCGCGCGCACCCGGCGACGGCTACACGCTGCTGCTGTGCGACGTGGGCGCGCTGGCCATCAGCCCCTCGGTCTACAAGAAGCTGTCCTTCGACCCGTCGAAGGACCTGCGCGGCGTGACCATGCTGGCCTACTCGCCGCACCTGCTGGTCGTGCATCCCTCGGTGCAGGCCAACAATCTCAAGGAGCTGATCGCGCTGTCGAAGAAGTCCGACCTGAACTTCGCCGTCACCGCCACCGGCAGTGCGCCCCACCTCGCCGGCGTGGCCCTGGAGCGCGCCAGCGGCGCCCGCTGGCAGTACGTGCCTTACAAGGGCGGCGTGCAGGCCATCCAGGACACGGTCGGCGGCCAGACCCAGGTGCTGATGAACGGCATGCTGGCCACGCTGCCCCATGTGCAGAGCGGCAAGCTCAAGGTGCTGGGCGTCTCCAAGCCGAGCCGCATGCCGCTGATCGGCGACGTGCCGACCATTGCGGAGCAGGGCGTGCCCGGCTTCGATTCGGGCACCTGGCAGGGCATCCTGGCGCCGCGCGGCACACCCGATGCGGTGATCCAGCGCCTCAACAAGGAACTGGTCGCCATCATCCGCTCGGCCGACATCCGCTCGCGCATGGCGGGGCAGGGCGCCGAGGTCGTGACCATGACGCCTTCCGAGCAGGAGCAGTTCTTCAACAAGGAGCGTGCGCGCTGGGCCAAGGTGGTCGACGCCGCGCAAATCAAGCTGGATTGACCGGCTCACCCCAGGCTCGCTCACTTCGTGTCGCTCTCGCACCCCCCTTTCCCGACTCTTTCAGAGATGTTTCGATGAATCCGCAAGAACTCAAATCCATCATGGGCTCCGGCCTGCTGTCCTTCCCGCTGACGGACTTCGACGCCCAGGGCAATTTCGACCTGAAGGGCTACATCGCGCGCCTCGAATGGCTGGCTCCTTACGGCGCGAGCGCGCTGTTCGCGGCCGGCGGCACGGGCGAGTTCTTCTCGCTCACCGGCGACGAGTATCCCGGCATCATTGAAACGGCGGTCGAGACCTGCCGCGGCAAGGTGCCGATCATCGCCGGCGCGGGCGGCCCCACGCGCTTCGCGATCCAGTGTGCGCAGGCGGCCGAGAAGGCCGGCGCGCACGGCATCCTGCTGCTGCCGCACTACCTCACCGAGGCCGGCCAGGAAGGCCTGGCCGCGCACGTCGAAGCGGTGTGCAAGAGCGTGAAGTTCGGCGTCATCGTCTACAACCGCGGGCAGAGCAAGCTGTACCCCGACACGCTCGCGAAGCTGGCCGAGCGCTGCCCCAACCTGGTGGGCTTCAAGGACGGCATCGGCGACATCGAGCTCATGAGCTCGATCTACCTCAAGATGGGCGACCGCTTCGCCTACCTGGGCGGCCTGCCCACCGCCGAGGTCTACGCCGCGGCCTACAAGGCGCTGGGCACGCCGGTGTATTCGTCGGCCGTCTTCAACTTCATCCCGAAGACCGCGATGCAGTTCTACGAGGCCGTGCGCACCGACGACACCGCCACGCAGCACCGCCTGCTGAAGGACTTCTTCATGCCCTACCTGGCCATCCGCAACAAGGGCCAGGGCTACGCAGTGAGCATCGTGAAGGCGGGCGCGAAGATCGTCGGCCACGGCGCCGGGCCGGTGCGCGCACCGCTCACCGAGCTCAAGCCCGACGAGTACGAGGCGCTGGCCCGGCTCATCGAGACACTGGGGCCGCAGTAAGGCATGGGTTGGGCGTAAAGTCCAACCCCTGTCATCCCGTTCGGGGGCCGCTCGGCACAGCGGCCCTTGTTCTTTCGTTTCATCCATTGCCCCGAGGACCAGGCCATGCAGAACTTCGACAACCTGATCAATGGCGAGTGGCGCAGCGGCGCGAGCTACAGCCCCAACATCAACCCGAGCAACCTGCAGGACGTGCTGGGCCACTACGCCCAGGGCGACGCCGTCCAGGTCGACGAGGCCGTGGCCGCCGCCACCGCCGCCTTCCCCGCCTGGGCCACCGGCAGCGTGCAGGCGCGCTCCGATGCGCTGGACAAGATCGGCAACGAGATCCTCGCGCGCAAAGACGAGCTGGGCACCCTGCTGGCCCGCGAGGAAGGCAAGACCCGGGCCGAGGGCATCGGCGAGGCCACCCGCGCCGGCCACATCTTCAAGTTCTTCGCCGGTGAATGCCTGCGCCTGTCGGGCGAGGTCCTGCCCTCCGTGCGGCCGGGAATCGGCGTCGAGATCACGCGCGAGCCGGTGGGCGTGGTGGGGCTGATCACGCCCTGGAACTTCCCCATCGCCATCCCGGCCTGGAAGATCGCGCCCGCGCTGGCCTTCGGCAACTGCGTGGTGCTCAAGCCCGCCGATCTGGTGCCCGGCTGTGCCTGGGCCCTGGCCGAGATCATCAGCCGCTCGGGCATCCCGGCCGGCGTGTTCAACCTGGTGATGGGCCGCGGCAGCGTCATCGGCAATGCGCTGGTCGATCATCCGGGCGTCCATGCGATCAGCTTCACCGGCTCGGTGGGCGTGGGCCGCGGCATCGCCGTGCAGTGCGCGACCCAGGGCAAGAAGGTGCAGCTGGAGATGGGCGGCAAGAACCCGCAGGTCGTGCTGGACGACGCTGATCTGAACCAGGCGGTGGAGCTGTGCGTGCAGAGCGCCTTCTATTCCACCGGCCAGCGCTGCACGGCCTCGAGCCGGCTGATCGTGACCGAGGGCATCTACCCCAAGTTCATCGAGGCGATGAAGGCGCGCATGGCGAGGATCAAGGTCGGCGATGCGCTGGCGCAGGGCACCGACATCGGGCCGGTGTCGAGCGAAAGCCAGCTGCGCCAGGACCTGGACTACATCGACATCGGACAGAGCGAAGGCGCGACGCTGGCGGCCGGCGGCGAGCGCCTCAGGCTGGACACCGAGGGCTTCTACATGTCGCCGGCGCTGTTCAGCGAATCGGTGGCGGCGATGCGCATCAACAAGGAAGAGATCTTCGGGCCGGTGGCCAGCGTCATCAAGGTCAAGAACTACGAGGAAGCGCTCGCCACCGCCAACGACACCGAGTTCGGCCTGTCCTCCGGCATCGCGACCACCAGCCTGAAGTACGCGACGCACTTCAAGCGCCACAGCCAGGCCGGCATGGTGATGGTGAACCTGCCCACCGCCGGCGTGGACTACCACGTGCCCTTCGGTGGGCGCAAGGGCTCGAGCTACGGGCCGCGCGAGCAGGGCCGCTATGCGCAGGAGTTCTTCACGACCGTGAAGACGGCTTACACGCTGGCTTGAGACGACGGGTCTGAAACGAGGCGGGGGCCGATGACGACGCCTTCGCAGGGCGCCAGCATCGGCGTCCCTCCGCCTGTCGATTCGCCGCGCGCCGGGTCCGTCGACAACAGCACGACCGACCCGGCCGCCCACGGCTCGGGCGACACCGCGACCGCATCGGTGCCGAAGTTCAACAGCACCACCAGCCGCTGCCCTTCGAACTCGCGCGCGTACGCCAGCACGTCCGGCGCGCTCTGCAGCGCCTCGTAACGGCCCCGGTTCAGCGCCGGCCGCGCGCGACGCAGTGCGATCAGCCGCCGATACAGCATCAGCATGGAGGCCGGGTCGCGCGCCTGCGATTCGACGTTGCGCCGCGCCCAGTCGTCCGCCAGACGCAGCCACGGCCTGCCGGTGGTGAAGCCGGCCTGCGGCGCGCCGCTCCACGGCATGGGCGTGCGCTCCGGATCGCGGCCCCGGCCTTCGCCCGGCGCGCTTTTCTCGATCGGGTCCTGCACTTCCTCCGGAGGAATGGCGACGTCGGTCATGCCGATCTCATCGCCGTAGTAGAGCGTGGGCGTGCCGCGCAGGGTGAGCAGCAGCATGGCCGCCAGCCGCGCCATCTGCGGACCGACGCGGCTCGCGATGCGGGGCTTGTCATGGTTGCCGAGCACCCAGTTCGGCGCGGCGCCCGGGGGCAGGGCGGCTTCGTAGTCGCGCACCAACTGGCCGATGTGCCTAGCCTGCCAGGGCGCGCCGATGAGCTGGAAGTTGAACGGCAGCTGGACGCCTTCGAGCACGCCGTCGGCATTCATCCCGTAGAAGGCGACCAGTCGCGCGAGCGGCAGGTAGAGCTCGCCGATCAGCACGCGCGATGCGCTGGGATCGTTGAAGGCGTCGACCACCTGGCGCATCTGCGCCATCACCTCCTGCATCTCCGGCTGGTCCGTGTTGTGCAGCAGCAGCCAGGGCCGCGCCGGCTCCTGGCCTTCGATGTAGTCCGGGTTCGGCGGGTTGTCCCTGAACTGGGCGTCCTTGACCAGGTCGGAGAGCACGTCCACGCGAAAGCCGTCCACGCCGCGCCGCAGCCAGAAGCGCAGCACCTCGTGCATCGCGGCGCGCACCTCGGGGTTGCGCCAGTTGAGGTCGGGCTGCTCCTTCAGGAAGGAATGGCAGTAGTACTGCCCGGTGGCCGGATCGAAGGTCCAGGCCGGGCCGCCGAAATTGCTGAGCCAGTTGTTGGGCGGGCCGCCGTCCGGCGCCGGGTCGCGCCAGAGGTACCAGTCGCGCCGTGGATCGTCGCGCCCGCTGCGGCTCTGCAGGAACCACGGGTGCCGGTCGGAGGTGTGGTTGGGCACGAAGTCCAGCACCAGCCTGAGGCCCCGCGCATGGACCTCGGCCACCAGGGCATCGAAGTCCGCCAGCGTGCCGAAGCACGGGTCCACGTCGCAATGGTCCGTGATGTCGTAGCCGAAATCCGCCATCGGCGAGGGGTAGATCGGCGAGATCCAGACGGCGTCGATGCCCAGCGCGACCAGGTGGTCGAGCCGCTGGCGGATGCCGTTCAGGTCGCCGATGCCGTCGCCGTTGCTGTCCTGGAAGGACCGCGGGTAGATTTGGTAGAAGATCCCGTGCCGCCACCAGTCGTCCGCCGACATCCGCCGCATCCTTCTCGCTTCAGTTCAACGTGATGGTCTGGCGCAGCAGGCCCGTGGGCTCGGCGCTCGGCCCGACAGCGATCTCGACCTCGCCCGCTTCGAACAGGGGCTGCAGGTCCGGCCCGAGGTGGCGCAGCTCGGCCGCCGGCAGTTCCAGCGTCACCGCGCCGCTTTCGCCGGGCTTCAATCGCAGCTTTGCATAGCCCTTGAGCTCCAGCAGCGGCCGGGTGATGCTGCTGAGCTTGTGGCGCACGAAGAGGAAGACCGTCTCCTCGGCCTCGTGTGCGCCCACGTTGCTCAGCGTCGCGCTCACCGTCAGCAGGTCCGGCTCGCGCAGGCGCAGTGGTTCGACCTGCAGCGCGTCGTAGCGGAAGCGCCCGTAGGTGAGGCCGTGCCCGAAGTCGTAGAGCGGCGTGTTGGCCACGTCCAGGTACTTGCTGGTGTAGTGGTCGGCGGGGTTCATCGGCCGGCCGCTGGGGCGCTGGCCGTAGAAGATCGGCACCTGCCCGAGCACGCGCGGCCAGCTCATCGTCGTGCGGCCGCTGGGCGACTCGCGGCCGGTGAGCAGATCGGCGATCGCATGGCCGGCTTCGACCCCCAGGAACCATGCCAACAGCAGCGCATCGGCCTGTTCCGCCAGCCAGGGCACGATGAGCGGGCGGCCCGAGAACAGCACCGCGGTGACCGGAATGCCCAGCGCACGGGCGCGGGCCATCACCGCCTCGGCCAGCGCCTTCTGCCACCCCGGCAGAACGGGCGTGGCGCGGCTCGCCGCTTCCCCGCTCATCGAGGCGCGTTCCCCCAGGCACAGGATGACCGCGTCGGCGCCCTCGCACAGTGCCACGGCGGCATCGATGCCGCTGTCGTCGCCGCCCTCGATGGCCACGCCTGCGGCATGGCGGATGTCGGCCTGCGGCAGCGCGGCACGCAGCCCGGCCAGCACGCTCACCGCCGGCTCGTGTTCGCCGGCGCCCCACCAGCAGCCCTTCATCTCGGTCGGCGCGTCGGCCAGCGGGCCGAGAACGCACAGCGTCTTCGCCGCGGCCGGCAAGGGCAAGGTGTCGCGCTCGTTCTTCATCAGCACCGCAGCCTTGCGTCCGACCTCGCGCGACAGCGCACGCCGCTGCGCGATCACCTCCGGCGCCTCGGCCGTCGAGCCGCGGCGGTAAGGATCGTCGAACAGGCCGAGCTGCTCCTTGAGGCGCAGCACGCGGCGCACGCTCGCGTCGATCTCCTCCATCGTCACCCGGCCCTGCTCGAGCGCGACCGGCAGGCCCTTGCGGTAGGCGTCGGCCATCATGTCGATGTCGACGCCGGCCTTCAGCGCCAGCACCGCGGCATCCGCGAGGTCGGCGGCCACGCCGTGCTTGATCAGTTCACCGATCGCGTTGTAGTCGCTGACGATGACGCCGTCCCAGCCCATCTCGCCGCGCAGCCAGTCGCGCAGCAGGGGCACATGCGCCGTCATCGGCACGCCGTTCAGGTCGGTGAAGGCCGGCATCAGCGTCGCGACGCCGGCGCGCACCGCGGCCTCGAAGCCCGGCAGGTGCACTTCGCGCAGTGTGCGCTCGGAGATGTCCACCGCTGCGTACTCGCGCCCCGCGTTCACCCCGCCGTAGGCCACGAAATGCTTCGCACACGCCGCCAGCGATTCGGCCGAGGCCAGGTCGGCCCCCTGGAAGCCACGCACCTTGGCGTGCGCGATGCGTGCGTTGAGCCAGGCGTCCTCGCCGGGGCCTTCCGCGGTGCGGCCCCAGCGCGGATCGCGCGAGACGTCGAGCATCGGGGCGAAGGTCATCGCCAGGCCATCGGCCGCACCTTCGCGTGCGGCCTCGCGTGCCGTGCGCTCCCACAGGTTTTCGTCGAAGATGCCGGCCTCCGCGAGCGGGATGGGGAAGAGCGTGCGATGGCCGTGGATGATGTCCAGGCCGATCAGCAGCGGAATGCCCAGGCGGGACTGTTCGACGGCCAGCCGCTGCATCTCGTGCGTGGGCCCGGGGCCCACCATGTTGAGCAGGTTGCCGACCGTGCCGTCGATGATGGACTGCGTGGAGTCCCCGGCAAGGACCGGCCCGGTGACCGTGTAGCTGGACGCGACCATGGTCAACTGGCCCAGTTTTTCGGCCAGCGTCATCTTGGCCATGAGGGTATCGATGCGACTCATCGGCGATTTCGGATGGAACCCAAGGGGGTCTAATGATGGCATGCTGCGAAGGGCTGCCGGCCGCGAGCTGTCGGCGGTCCCATGAAACCAAAGGTGACATCACAGGATGAGAGCGAAAGGAGCCGTTCGTGTTGAAGGATGACAGAACCCCGGGAGCCCTGGCGGCCCTGCCCGACGACGCCTTGATCGAGGCCGTGCAGCGCCAGACCTTCCGCTACTTCTGGGATGGCGCGGATGCCGCCAGCGGCCTGGCGCTCGACCGGCGCACGCTGGTCGAGGCCACGGGCGAAGACCTCGCCGACCCCCGCGTCGCGATCGGCGGCTCGGGCTTCGGCATCATGGCCATGATCGTCGCGGTGGAGCGCGGCTGGATCACGCGCGAAGCCGCGCTCGAGCGCCTGGGCCGCATGCGGGACGCCCTGTTCCGCGCACGGCGCTACCACGGCACCTTCCCGCACTTCATGGACGGGGCGAGCGGCGAGACCTTCCCCATGAGTCCGAAGGACGACGCGGGCGACCTCGTCGAGACCTCCTTCCTCATGATGGGCCTGCTGTGCGCGCGCCAGTATTTCAGCGGGGACACGGCCGCGGAGCGCCAATTGCGCGCCGACTTCGACACGCTGTGGCGCGAGGTCGAATGGGACTGGTTCACCCAGGGCGGGCAGGACGTGCTGTACTGGCACTGGAGCCCGACACACGGCTGGGCGATGAACCACCAGATCCACGGCTGGAACGAGTGCCTCATCACCTACTTCCTGGCCGCGGCCGCACCGCGCCATGCGATAGCCCCGCAGGTCTACCACCGCGGCTATGCATCCGGGCGCGACTTCGTCAACGGAAAGACGTACTACGGCATCGACATGCCGCTCGGTTCGGCCTACGGCGGCCCGCTGTTCTTCACGCACTACTCCTTCCTCGGCCTGGACCCGCATGGGCTGAAGGACCGTTACGCGGACTACTGGGATCTCAACACCCGCCACGTGCGCATCCACCGAGCGCACTGCATCGCCAACCCGAAGGGCTTTGCGGGCTACGGCGAAGCGTGCTGGGGGCTGACGGCCAGCGACGACCCCGACGGCTACCTCGCGCACGACCCCTCGAACGACAACGGCACCATTTCGCCCACGGCTGCGCTGTCCAGCCTGCCGTATGCGCCAACCGAGGTCATGAAGATGGTGCGGCACTTGCTCACCGCGCATGGCACGCGCGTATGGAAGGACTACGGCTTCGTCGACGCGTTCTGCGAAGCGCGCAACTGGTTCGCCGAGACTTATCTCGCCATCGACCAGGGGCCGATCGTGGTGATGATGGAGAACCATCGCACGGGGCTGCTGTGGAAGCTCTTCATGAGCGTGCCGGAGGTGCAGGCCGGGCTGCGCCGGCTGGACTTCAGCAGCCCGTATCTGGACGCATGAGACATCCTTTTACTGCCTTGGATGTCTTGCTCCGTGTCTCTCTGGGATACGCTGGGGGGGAGGGCACCGGGCCTTTGTTTTGGCCTTGCTTGTTGGGTGGCGCAGGAGCCGGGAATTCGCTCCTGCAGCCTTTGTTTTGGCCTTGCTTGTTGTTTGGCGCAGGAGCCGGGAATTCGCCCCGGCGGGCGAGTCACTTTCTTTGTCTCGCCAAAGAAAGTAACCAAAGAAAGGCGACCCC
>NZ_BAABGJ010000018.1:0-616 GCF_039541515.1 Variovorax defluvii | reverse complement strand
ACGTGAAGATGAGCATGAACCCCTTCGACGAGATCGCCGTCGAAGAAGCGGTCCGATTGAAGGAAAAGGGCGTCGCCACCGAGATCATCGCGGTCTCCTGCGGCGACGCGAAGTGCCAGGAAACCCTGCGCACCGCCATGGCCATCGGCGCCGACCGCGGCATCCTGGTGGAGACCACCGAAGAACTGCAACCCCTGGCCGTCGCCAAGCTGCTCAAGGCCCTGGTCGACAAGGAACAGCCCCAGCTCGTCATCCTGGGCAAGCAGGCCATCGACGACGACGCCAACCAGACCGGCCAGATGCTGGCCGCCCTGGCCGACCTGCCCCAAGCCACCTTCGCCTCCAAGGTCGAAGTCGCCGGCGACAAGGCCAACGTCACCCGCGAAGTCGACGGCGGCCTCGAAACCATCTCCCTGAGCCTGCCCGCGGTCATCACCACCGACCTGCGCCTGAACGAGCCGCGCTACGTCACGCTGCCCAACATCATGAAGGCCAAGAAGAAGCAGTTGGACACCGTCAAGCCCGAAGACCTGGGCGTGGACGTCAAGCCGCGCCTGAAGACCCTGAAGGTCAGCGAGCCGCCCAAGCGCGGCGCCGGCATCAAGGTGCCCGACGT
>NZ_BAABGJ010000017.1:0-79999 GCF_039541515.1 Variovorax defluvii | reverse complement strand
TGGGCTCGCCGCAGTACCTGTCCACCGGCAACGGCGTGGCAGGCTACCGCCCGCGCAGCGCCACGGGCTTCGACTTCGGCATCCGCCACGCGTTCTGAGCCTTTCCGGGAATCCGCAGGCAGGCGGGCTGGCGGATTCCCTCTGCACAATTAGAACGATCTTCCCGAAGAGTCATTGCAAGTTTCTCCACGGGTTTCATGCCGGGCGCTCTGCGCCCGGTTCCTTTTTGTGCCGTGCTTCGCGAAGGCCATGCCTTCATGCCGAATTGCTTATGGCTCCCTCCACCCTTTTCATTTGCCGGCTTCGTCCGCTCTTACAACAATCGAGCCTGGATTGCAGTGACGATCGTGGAGTGGGTTCCGGTGTCACTGCTGCCGCCAATGATTCACAGGAGACAGCATGATTCACAAGTTCCTCAAGACCCTGCTGCCGCGCATGCTCGCCGCAACAACCTGTGCGCTGATCGCGAACCACGCGCTGGCGCAAGGCAACTATCCTTCCAGGCCCATTCGCATCGTCGTGTGCACGGCTCCGGGCGGTGCCACGGACCTGACCACCCGGCTCGTGGCCCAGAAGATGAGCGAGAAGCTGGGCCAGTCGGTGGTCGTGGAAAACAAGCCCGGCGCGGACACGCTGCTGGGCATCCTGTACGCGAAGGAGCAACCGGCCGACGGCTACACGCTCGTCGCCCAGTCCCTCAATTTCTCGACCCTGCCGTACATCAAAAAGACACCCGGCTATTCACCCACGAAGGACTTCATCGGCGTCGGCACCATGTCGCGGGTGCCCTTCCTGATGGTGGTGGGCGGCGAGGAGCCCTCGAAGACCGTTTCGGACTATGTCGCACGGGCGAAGAAGGAACATCTCTCCTACGGCCATGGCGGCACGGCGGGTGCACCCCACATTGCCGGCGAGCTCTTCCTGCGTGCCCACAACATCCAGGCCCAGGCGATTCCCTACAAGGGCAACGGGGCTGTCATGCCTGACCTGATCGCGGGCCGGGTGTCCTTTCTCTTCGATGCCTATGTGAGCAGCTCGGGCTTTCTGACCTCCGGGAGGGCGCGCGCGCTGGCCGTCGCCAATCCGACGCGCCTGTCCGTGCTGCCCAACGTGCCGACCTTCAAGGAACTGGGGGTGGATTTCAGCTACGGTGTCTGGCTGGGCCTTCTGGCGAAAGCCGGGACGCCGCCGGATGCGGTGAACAAGCTGTCCGAGGCATTGCGCTACGCACTGGCCAGCGAGGAAGTGGGCGGGCGCCTGCGCTCCGATGGTTCTGACGTCTCGTTCATGACGCCTCGCGACTTCACCGACTATCTGGCCCGCGAGTACGAGGACATGGGCAAGGTCGCCGGGGAGCTTGGCTTCACGAAGGAATAGTGCTGATCCGGATGGCGGGCGGCTGCGTCGACGCCCTGCCGCTCCCCACCGATCAGATCAGATGCGCCTCCTTGCGCAGCGCGTCGAGGAATTCGTTGATGAGGCTGCCCGCCCGATCTGCCGACCAGATCGCCCCGAACTCCCCGAACGGGATTTCCATCGTCATCGGCATGCGCTCGATCAGGCCCAGCGAGCAATAGATGTTCACCTCTGAGCCCGAGAAGATGGAGAGGAAGCCGCCGGCGGCGATCAGCACCTGCAGCCGCATGGAGGAGTTTGCCTCGACGTGAGGTTCCGGCGGCGGCAGTCCGTGGGCCGCGAAGGCGCTGTCGAACACCTCCCGCATGACGGTGGATCTGCGCGGAAGGATCCAGGCATGGTTGCGGACCTCCTCGAGCGACACGGACGCCTGCCGCAGCAGCGGGTGGCCTTGGGTGGCTACGACCTGCACCCTGTCGAAGAACAGCCGCTCGCACGCGAAGCCTGAATTCAGCACCGGGGCCGTCAGTGCGGCGACGGTGAGATCGATCTCGCACTTGGAAAGCTTGTCCATGAGCTCGGCCTGGTTGGATTCGTAGACCTCCGCGAAAACTTCCGGCCTTCCCTCCAGCAGCCTGGCGATCGCCCTCGGGACCAGCACTGACGGCAGGCTCGTCCCCACATGCAGTCGCCCGCTCAGGCCAGCCTGGACGGCCTGCATCTCGGAATCGGTGCGCTGCACATCTCCGAGCATGCGTCGCGCGTGCGCCAGCAGGACCTGCCCGACGGCAGTCAACATGAACTTCGGCTTTCTGGCGAAGAGCGGATGGCCGACCGCCTCCTCGATGTCCGCCAGCCAGTGGGACATCGCAGGTTGGGTCATGTGCAGCCGTGCGGCTGCCGCGGTGAGACTGCCTTCGTCATGCAAGGCGAGGAAGATCTCCAGGTGCCGGAGCTTGAGGCGGCGTGCCCACGGAATGTTCTGCAAGTCTGGGCTCATGTGCTGTCGCTTATGGTCGTCTCAACTCTATTCATTTGCCCGCGCCTTCGCCCGTCCCAATAATTCCCTGCACCTGGAACCGCGGCGTTGCGCCGCATCGGTAAGGAGACATTGGATTGAAGATCGGCTACATCGGCTTGGGTGCCTTGGGAAGCGAATTGGCTCGCAGGCTCCTGCGTTCCCATGATCTCACGGTCTGGGACCTCCACGCGCCTGCGATTCAGTCGCTCGCGCAAGAGGGTGCGCACGGCGCCCGCAATGCGCTGGAACTCGCGCAGCGCAGCGAGGTCGTGCTGCTGTGCCTGCCGCGCAGCAGCGATGTGCGGCAGGCAATCTTCGGCGCGGACGGCCTGCTGGAAGGCCTCGGCCCGGGCACCCTGGTGATCGATCAGTCCAGCGGCATCCCCTCCGAAACGGCTGCCATGGCCCGGGAACTCGAGGCGCGCGGCGTGTGGCTGATCGACGCCGCCGTTTCCGCCAGCCCCCATGTCGTGCGAGAGGGGCGGGCGATGCTGATGGCGGCGGGACCGGACGCGGCCTTCGAACGCGCACGTCCCGTGCTGCAGGCGATTTCGGAGCATGTGTTTCGCTGCGGCAACCGCGTCGGCGAGGGCCAGGCCCTGAAGATGCTCAACAACGCGATGAATGCGGGCTGCCGTCTTGGCACGCTGGAGGTGGTCGCGATGGGTCGCAAGGCCGGCGTCGCGCTCGACTGTATGACCGAGGTCCTGAACAGGGGTGGCGGGCGCAACCTGACGACGGTGAACATGTTGCCTGCCATCCTGCAGGGCCGGGCATCGACCAACTTCGCGCTCGCGCTGATGCTCAAGGATGTCAACCAGGCCGTGGAGTTCGGCCTGGGCCTGGGTGTGCCGATGCCAGTGACGAACCTGGTGCGCAGCCTGTTTCAGATCGGGCTCAACACGCTGGGCGAGGGCGCGCGGCTCGAGGACATGATCGGCGTGATCGAGTCGATGGCAGGGGTCAGGCTGGCGGGCGGCGAAAGGGGTGGCGAGCCCGTGGCGGCATCGGCCGATGTGGATCGGTTGACGGTCGGCTACGTTGGCCTTGGCGCCATGGGCGGGAGCCTGGCGCGTCGTTTGATGCAGTCGCGGCCGCTGCATGTCCACGATGCCCGGCCGGAACAGACGCGGCAGTTCGCGGCCCAAGGCGCCATCCCGCATGCAGGACTCGCGTCGCTGGCTGCGGCATGCGACGTGGTGTTCATCTGTCTTCCCACCTCGGAGGCCGTCCACGATGCCCTGTTCGGGGTCGAAGGCCTGGCCGCAAGCCTGCGCCCGGGCGCCGTCGTGATCGATCAGACCAGCGGCGATCCGGTGCTGTCGCGTCGCATCGCGCGCGCGCTCCATGCCAAAGGCGTGGCCTACGTGGATGCTCCCGTGTCCGGTGTGCCGCAGAGTGCGCTTGCGGGCTCGATCGCGATCCTGCTCGCCGGCCCGGCCGAGGCGTGCGCCTTGGCCGACCCGCTGCTGCGCGCGATCAGCCCGCATCTCGTGCATTGCGGCGAAGTGGGAAACGCCCACATCGTCAAACTGGTGAATAACACCATCGCATCGATCTGCCGCGCCGTGAGCTACGAGTGCCTGATGGCCGGCATCAGGAGCGGTCTGCGCGTCGACACGATGGCGCAGGTGCTCAAGCAGAGCTCCGGGTACAGCGCCGGCCTCGAAAAGATCCTGTCCGTGCTGGTCTCCGGCCAGCCGCAGTCGAACTTCCAGCTCGCGCTGATGGTGAAGGATCTGCGGCTTGCCGCGCGCCTGGGCATCGAATGCGGCGCGCCCATGGCCATCGCCAACAGCGTACGCAGCCTGTTCGAGGCGGCGTCGAACATCCGCGGCCCCGGCGCCGGCATCGAGGAGATGCTCGATGTCTACAAGGCGCAGTCCGCTCTCGCCAACCAGGCTGCTTGACGCGGCCGCCCATCGAATCAGGAGAATGAGATGTCTGGAATCCAAAGTGCAACCATTGGCGCCGGTGTGATGCTGCCGGGGCAGAGCAGGGCCCTGGATTGGATCCGATCCGGCAAGAAGCAACTGCTGATCGGCGGTCAGTGGGTCGCAGCCGCTTCGGGCAAGACCTTCGAAACGATCAATCCTGCGACGGAAGAGGTGCTTACGCAGGTGGCGGAGGCCGACACGCAGGATGTGGATGCGGCGGTGGCCGCCGCCCGCCGTGCCTTCGAGGGGCCCTCGTGGTCGGGCATCTCCCCGCATGAGCGGGGGCGCTACCTGACGAAGATCGCCGACGCCATCGAAGCCCACGCCGAGGAGCTGGCGGCCATCGAATCCCTGGACATCGGCGCGCCGCTGTCGTTCACGCGAGGCCAGGTCGCCGCCACCGCGGAGCGCTTTCGCTACTACGCAGGCTGGACCTCGAAGATCTACGGGACCACCAATGCCTCGGATGCGTCGCGCTTCATCTACATGGTGCGAGAGCCCATGGGCGTTTGTGCGCTGATCAACGCCTGGAACTTTCCGCTGGTCATGGCGGCGAGCAAGCTGGCGCCCGCGCTGGCGTGCGGCAACACCATGGTGCTGAAGCCGGCCGAGCAGTCGCCCCTGACGACCCTGCGGCTGGCCGAACTGATCCAGGAAGCGGGCGTGCCCGACGGCGTCGTCAATGTCCTGCAGGGCTACGGCGCGGTCGTCGGCGCCGCGATGGCGGCGCATCCCGACGTCGACAAGATCGCCTTCACAGGCTCCACCGCGGTGGGCCGCAGCATCGTGCAGGCCTCGGCAGGCAACATGAAGAAGGCGACCTTGGAGCTGGGCGGCAAGTCGCCCAACATCATCTTCGCGGATGCCGATCTGGCAAAGGCGATCAAGGCATCGGCCCAGGCCTTCTGCCGCAACTCGGGACAGATCTGCTCCGCGGGCACGCGCCTGCTGGTGCACGAAAGCGTATACGACGAGGTGAAGGCCGGCATCGTCGCTGCGGCGGCCGGCTTCAAGGTGGGCTCTCCCTTTGCGTCTGACACGGACTTGGGGCCGCTGATTTCGGCCCGGCAGATGGACCGGGTGCTGTCCTATATCGACACGGGCAGGAAGGAGGGCGCCGAGCTGGCGCTGGGCGGCTCGCGCGTGGGCAAGACGGGCTTCTTCGTCGAGCCGACGGTCTTCGCCAACGTCGCGAACGATATGACGATCGCGCGCGAGGAGATCTTCGGTCCCGTCCTGTCCATCATCAAGTTCAAGGACGAGGCCGACGCCATCGCTCAAGCCAACGACACCACCTATGGCCTGGCGGCAGCCGTCTGGACGCGCGACGTCAGCCGGGCGCACCGGATGATGCGTGCGATCAAGTCGGGCCGCGTCTGGATCAACACCTATGCCGAAGGCGACCCGGTCATGGCCATCGGCGGCTACAAGCAATCCGGCTACGGCAGGGAGATGGGCGCGGAGTCCATCGATGCCTATACCCAGACCAAGTCCGTGCTGATGCGCTTGTGAGCGGCGCTCATTCCATGGAGACCTACGACTACATCATCGTCGGCGCCGGCTCGGCCGGCTGCGTGCTCGCCCGGCGCCTTTCCGATGATCAAGGGGTGAAGGTTCTGCTGCTGGAGGCCGGCCCCACGGCGGACAAGTTCTGGGTGCGTACGCCGGCCGGCATGGCGAAGCTGTTCTTCCACGAGCAGCTGAACTGGAACTACTTCACCGAGCCCATGCCGCTGCTGCATGACCGCCGCATGTACTGGCCCCGCGGCAAAGGGCTCGGCGGCTCGAGCGCCATCAACGGGATGGTCTACATCCGCGGCCACCGGCAGGACTTCGACACCTGGCGCGACCTCGGCAACCCTGGCTGGGGCTACGAGGACGTGCTGCCCTGCTTCAAGCGGATGGAGCACAACGAGCGGGGCGGCGATGCATACCGCGGCGTCGACGGTCCCCTGTGGATCAGCGATCCCGTCGTGCGCCATCCGGCCTCGGCCGATTTCATCGATGCCGCCGTCCGGCTAGGCATTCCGCGCAGCGAGGACCTCAATGGCGAGCTGCATGACGGGGTCGGCTTCATCCAGCACAACATCCGCAAGGGAAAGCGCCAATCGGCCTACACGGCCTACGTGGCACCCGTGCGGGGCCGGCCGAACCTGACCGTTCGCACCGGCGCCTTCGTCCAGCGCATCGTGTTCGACGGGCTGACCGCGACTGGCATCGAGGTGGAGGAGAACGGCCAGCGGCGGATCATCCACGCCGCGCGGGAGGTCGTCGTCTCCGCCGGCGCGCTGAACTCGCCGCAGATCCTGATGCTGTCGGGGATCGGCCCTGGCGAGGAACTGCAGCGCCATGGCATCCGGCAGATCGTGCAGTCGCCCGGTGTCGGCCAGAACCTGCAGGACCACTTCTACGTTCATACGAGCTACCGTGCCACGCGCGCCAGTTCGTACAACCACGAGATCAGTGGGCTGCGGAAGTACTGGCAGGGGCTGCGCTACCTGTTGACCGGCACCGGCTACCTGGCGCTGGGTTCTTCGCAGGTGGCCGCCTTCGTCAAGAGCCGCCCGGAAGAGGTCTATGCGGACCTGCAGATCAGCTTCAGGCCCATGTCGTTCACCTACTATGGGAACGGCGTGGTGGAGGTCGATCCGATACCGTCGGTGGCCGCATCAGTCTACCGCCTGCGGCCGGCGGGCTCGGGCACGGTCACTCTGCGTTCCGCCGATCCGCGGCAGGCGCCGGCATTCCAGCCCAACTTTCTCGCGCACCCCGATGACGTGCGGGCGGTGATCTCGGGCATCCGCCACATCCGGCGCATCCTGGCCAGCGAACCCGTCGCCTCGCGCGTGCTGGGGGAACACATGCCGGGCCCGCAGGTGGCGTCGGACGACGAGATCCTCCAGTACCTGCGCGCGCACGGCAACTCCGCGCATCACCCCGCAGGCACTTGCAAGATGGGGCAGGATGCGATGGCCGTGGTGGACGAGCGGCTGCGCGTCCGAGGCATCGATCGCCTCCGGGTGGTCGACGCCTCGATCATGCCGCACGTGACCTCCGGCAACACCAACGCGCCGACGATGATGATTGCGGAGAAGGGCGCAGACATGATCCGGAAGGACGCCGTGGCTGCGCGCGTGCCTGCCGCGCAGGGAGCACGCTGAGCCACTGGGCTCGGCGGACTTGCGCGTGCCTCTCGTCGAGGCAGCGCGGGCGCCGGCGCGGTTTGAAGCCCGCCGCGCCGGCAGGCACCCTCCCTATTGCTTGGGAACGCCCAGTTCCACCACGGCCTTCTGCGCCAGGTCCACTTCCTTGGCCAGGTACTGGTTGAACTCGTCGGGCGACATCTCCATCGCCTCCATGCCGTCTTCGCGGAAGCGGTCCTTGATGGCCTTGGATGCGAGCGCCGCGCGCATGGCATCTGACAGGCGCTGCACGGCGGCCTTGGGCGTCCCCGCGGGCGCGAGGAAGCAGAGCCAGGTGTAGTAGCTGTAGCCCGATACGCCTTGTTCCGCCATGGTGGGCACGTCCGGAAGCGCAGGGATGCGGGATGTCGAGGTGACGCCGAGCGCGCGCAGTTGCCCGGACTTCAGCTTGCCGCTGCTGCTGCCGTAGGCCTCGAGGATGGTGTCGACACGGCCGGCCATCACGTCGGGCATGGCGGCGCCGTTGCCCTTGTAGGGCACGTGCATGACCTTCACGCCCATCTGCTGGACGATCCGCTCGGCCGCCAGGTGCGGCGCCGTGCCGACGCCGGCGGAGGCATAGGACAGCTTCCCGGGCGCTGCCTTGGCGCGCGTGATGAATTCGGCGAATGTCTTGTCGGGAACGGTGGGCGCGACCACCAGCAGGAAGGGCGAGCGGCCGATCAGGCCGATGCCGGTGAAGTCCTTGAGCAGGTCGTATCCGGGGTCCTGCCGCACCGCCATCTGGAGGGCCACGGTGCCTGCGGTCGCGAGCAGGGTGTAGCCATCGGCCGGGGCGGCCTTCACCGCGCGGATGCCGATCAGGCCATCGCCGCCGGCCTTGTTCTCCACCACGACGGACTGCTTGAGGTGCTCGCCCATGTGCTGGGCGACCAGGCGCGTCATGACGTCGGTCAAGCCGCCCGGTGCGGTGTTGACGAAGACCCGCACGGGCCGGTCCGGCAAGCTTTGGGCCCCTGCCGGCTGGACGACGGCCGTGGCCGCCAACAGCAGCGCGCACAGACCGCGCCGGAACTTCTTGTTCATCATCAGACTGTCTCCTTGATTTATGAAAACGTACTCGCCAAGCAAGTGCCGCATCATAACAGCTAGTGCTGATCAATGAGATTGATTCCGATGAGTGGAACTCAATTGAGAGCCTTTTACTTTCTTTGTGCGTGCATTTCCGGGGCAGGTCCGTGCTTGTCTCAACCCGGGCAGATCTCGCGCATGAGCTGGCGTACGGATGCGGAGCCGGACTCCAGTGAGCGGACCATCGCCAGGGCGTGGCCCAGGTCCTTCGACGCTCCGGCGAGGCGCGCCAGCTGCGTGAACTTGCGCACCCGTTCATCGAGGCTGCAGGGATCTGCCGGGGTGCCGTGCGGATCGCGTGTCTCCGCCGACAAGGTCCGGCCGTCCTTCAGGTGCAGTTCCACCCGGCAGGCGAACTGCCGCGGATAGACCTGCTCCGCAACGGGGTCGACCCGGAGTTCGACACGCTCGGCGATCAGCTTGCGGCCCGCGTCGAAGTCGAAGATCCTGCCGCGGCCAAACTCGTTCGGGTCGCCCGGGTCACCCGTCAGCGCGACCGACACGCAGTAGGGAATGCTGTATTGGGCATCCATGGTGTCGCGCACGTCGACGTTGGCATTGTTCCTGACAGCGAAGGCGCTCGTCGCGACGACGACCTTTTCGACGTCGTGTGCCTGGACCCCCGCGCCGGCCCGCATGTCGAGCAGCAATTGCACGACGCCCTGGATCCAGCCGCAGATGGGGTAGACCTTCACCCACACGTCGTCGATCGCCCATTGGGCCCCTAGTTGGGCGTCCAGTTGCCGGAGCTGCGCCTTGCTGCCGCTGAATGCATCGAGCAGGCCATAGGTGCCATCGATGGCCGCCGGAGGCGCAGTGAAGCCGCGGCGGGCCAGGCTGGCCATGCGGACCGCAGCTTCCGCCGCCCGGCCCGCATGCATGCGCTTGACCATGCCGGCCGACCCTGTAGCGAAATTCTTGATGCCGCCGGCGCACGAGCACGCGAGCCCGACGGCGTTGTGCAACTGATCTAGTGACAACCGCATCGTCACGGCGGCCGCGATCGCCCCGGCGACCGGGCCCACCACGCTGGTCTTGTGAAAGCCGCGCTGCGAAGCCTCCATGCCCAACGCGATGCTGATGCGTGCCGTCGCTTCGTAGCCCGCGACGATGCCGCGCAGCAATTGCTCGCCCGAGGCGTCGACGGATTCGGCTGCAGCCAGTGCGGCGGGGACGATCACCGCGCCAGGGTGGATGACGGCTTCGGACAGCAGGTCGTCCAGTTCGAAGCCATGGATGGCGGTGCCGTTGCAGAGGGCGGCCTGCGCCGGCGCGACTCTGGCGGGATGGCCCAGGAGGCTGCACGCACCGGTGGTGCCGTCGGCCAGCACGTCGGCGACCATGATCTCGCCCCATGGCTGCCGGGCTCCGAGCAGGCCGCAGCCGAGCGCATCGAGCAGGCACCACCGTGCCTTGTCCATGGGCGCGGCGGGCGTGTGGCTGCCCAGTCCGTGCAGAAACTCCAGGAGCCGCAGGGCGTGGCCTTGAGGCCGGTCGGGATCGATTGCAATGGGAGCGGACATGATGGTCAGGCTGAAGGTTTGATGTTGGCGGCCTTGACGACCTCGGTCCATCGTTTGAAATCTCGCGCCAGGAACTCGGCCATCTCCGCGCCGTTCGAGCCGACCGGATCGGCCGCTTCGGAAGCGAAGCGCTCCCGCGCCTCGGGCATCTTCATGATCTTGACGACCTCGGCGCTGAGCAGGTCCGCGATGCCTTTAGGCAAGCCGGGCGGGCCGACCAGGCCGTACCAGCCGCCGGTGTCGTAGCCGGGCACGCCGGCTTCCGCCATCGTCGGCACCTCCGGCATCATGGCCGAGCGCTTGGCACCGGTGACCGCGATGGCCTTCAGCTTGCCGGTGCGCACCAGAGGCAGCGCGGTCGGAATGGTCGGGAACGAGACATCGACGTGCCCGCCGAGCAAGTCGTTCATCGCGGGGCCCGAGCCCTTGTAGGGCACATGATCCAGGCGGATCCCGGTCATCACCTGCAGCAGCGCGCCGGACAGATGTCCGGGTGATCCATTGCCGGCCGATGCCTGCGTGATCGGCGCCTTGCGCGAGCGGGCGAGCGCCAGGAGCTCCCCGACGGTGTTCGCGGGCACGCCCGGGTGGGCGACCAGCACGTTGGGCACCATGGCCAGCAGGGAGATCGGCGTGAAGCCCTTGACCGGGTCATAGCCCGCCTTCTCCATGAGCAGGGGATTGGTCGTGAGGCCCAGCGACGGCAGCAGGAGCGTGTAGCCGTCCGGTGGGGCCTTCGCGACGGCGTCGCTCGCGATCATGCCGTTGGCGCCCGGGCGGTTTTCCACCACCACGGGTTGGCCGAGCGACTCCGCCAGCTTCAGGCCGATCAGGCGGGCAGCCACGTCCGTGAAGCCGCCTGGCGCGAAGCCGACGAGGATCTTGATGGGCTTGCCCGGATAGCCGCCCTGCGCGAACGTGCCGCCGCAGTGCAGCGCAAGGGCAGCCGCCAGCGGCATGGCGAGCATGTCCCGGCGTGTCGGATGATGTTTCGTTCGGTCGCTCATCGAAGATCAGGCTCCCACCATCTGCTGCAGGCGTTCGACCACCCGCTTGTTCACCAGGATGCCTTCCTTGCGTCGGATCTCGCGCTCGCGAAAGCCGCGCTCCGATGGAATGCGGATCTCCGGCACGTTGGGCTGGCGCGGCAGGTTCCGGACCTTCTCCAGCAGTTCCTGAAGTTCGGCCGTGAACTGTTCGGTCGGCATCAGGAGGCCCGGATCGAATGCAATCAGCAGGTACCCGAAATCGCTGACCTCGCCGTTGCGCATGCGGGAGCCGGCCATCAGGCCGAGCGCCTGGATGGCCAGCGACAGGCCATAGCCCTTGTGCTCGCCGAAGGGGAGGACGCCGCCCTCCAGCAGTTCGCGCGCATTTCTCGTGGGATTTCCGTGCTTGTCGACACCGACGGTGCGGGAAAAGCTCTCACCCAGGAAGGCCTTCATCAACACCTCGCCGGACATCACCGAAGCGGTGCCCATGTCGAAGATGAAAGGGTTGTCCTTGCCCGGCAGCGCGATGGCCATCGGGTTGGTCCCCAGCGCCTTCTGGATCGCGCCCTGCGGCACGACGGTCGGCGTGCTGCTGCCGAAGTACACCGCCGCGTACCCGGCGCGGGCCACTTTCTCGAGGTAGTGGGCGTTGCGGCCGGCGAACCAGCTGTTTCGCAGGCCCACGACGGCAACACCGGCGCTGCGCACCTTCTCGATTGCGATGTCCGTGGCGCGCTTGAGCGAGATGTACCCCACCTGGTTCCCGCCATCGAGCAGCGCGGACACAGGCGTTTCCTTGACAACGGTGATCGGCGTGGTCGGTCGTTTCAGTTCGGGCCGATTGGCAATCACCAGGATGCGCGGCAGCCCGGCGAAGGCGTAGCCCCAGGTCGATGCATCGACAAGGTGAGCCGCGACAGTGGTCGCATCCTCGGTCGAATAGCCCAGCGTGGCGAGCGCCTTCTCGGCCAAGGACTGGGCCCCGGCCACGCTCAGGCGCACGCAATCATCAGTATCGGAATCGAGCATCGGGGCCTTTCATGAATGATTCATTCCACTTGGAGCTTGGTCGCCTTCACGACGGGCTTCCATTTCTCCGTCTCGCTGGCGATGAAGCTGGAAAGCTTCTCGGGCTCGCCGCCGACGATCTCGTAGCCGGCGGCGACGAGTTGCTTTCGCACTTCGGGGTCTGCCATCGTCTTGTTGAAGGCCGCGTTGAGCCTGGCGATCACATCGGGGGGTGTTCCGGCGGGAACGAGGACGCCGTTCCAGGAGCTGACGTCGAAGCCTGCAACGCCCGATTCCGACAGCGTGGGAACCTCGGGCATGACGCTCGTTCGCTTGTCGGTCGTGATGCCGATCGCCCGCAGCTTGCCGGCCTTGAGGTGCGGCTCGATCACCAGCGGAACCGCAACCAGCGCGTCGATCTCTCCCGAGAGAACCGCGCTCAGGGCCGGTCCTCCACCGCGGTATGGCACGTGCATCATGTTGGCACCCGTCTTCAGCTTGAACAACTCACCGCCGAGGTGGCCGATCGAGCCCTGTGCCGACGATGCGTAGGTCAGCGTTCTCTTTTTCGAGAGCGCGACGAGATCCTGCACGCTGTGCACGGGAAGGGCCGGGTTGACGACGATGACCTGGGGGACCAGGGTCAGCAGGATCACGGGCGCGAAGTCGCTCTCCATGAACGGCATCTTCGAGTACACGTGCTGGTTGATGGAGTGCGTCGCCGAGTAGGCGAAAGTAATGGTGTAGCCGTCAGGCGCCGCTTTGGCCCCGGCCGACGCGCCGATGTTGCCCGCGGCCCCCCCGCGGTTGTCGATGACGACAGGCTGACCGAGAAGCTGGCCGAGCTTCACGTTGAGAATGCGCGCGAGCAGGTCGGCACCGCCGCCCGGTGGCCAGGGCACGATCCAGCGAACGGGCCTATCGGGATAGGACTGCGCCAGCGCCCATGGCCCGAGCAAGCCCAGGGCCCCGAAGATCAGCAACGCCCTCACGAGGAAGAGGGCGAACCTTGTCAATGGCATCTTGTCTCCTGCGCCATGTCGGCGTCGGCCGGTGAATCTAGGGCGTTGGCCGTGACCTGTCAATTTATTGAAATTCGTTCCGATAAATGAAACCAGCGGTTGCGTCGAGGCGGTGACTTTCGCAGGGCCTATTTCGGCAACAGCATGTCCACGATCACTCGCACCAGTTCGACATAGCTGCGCAGGATCAGGAGCAGGAAGGCCGCCGCGACGACGCAGGCAGGCACGCTCCAGGGCGAGCCGCTGAGCACCCACAACAAGGGGCCCAGCAGGACGGCGGCGAGGCTGACGCCGTTCGCGACGTGGTTTCCGTGCTTCACGAGAAAGTGAAGCGTCTTGTAGCTCTGGTTCGGGTCTTCCATCTCTCTGTTCCTCATCTGCGTTTCAGCGCGCGGCGCACATGGCCGCCAGTTCGGGGATCGCGGTGCCGGGGCCGAGCTCGTGCAGCACGGCGAGCAGCCTGGTCGCGCGCTCCCGTCCCAGGATCTCGCTCGTCAGTTCCAGGAACTTGGCGTCGTGGGCGTCTTCCGTCATGGGGTTGTCCGGCGTGCCGAGGGAGTTTTCGACGAAGCGCGTCTCGGAGCGTCCATCGACGAAGTTCACCATGGCCTCGGTGACAAACTTGCCTGGGTACTGCTTGTCCAGCTCGGGGGACTCGACGATCCTGACCTTCTGCGCGGTGCCGAGCACCAGCGCCATGTCCAGCTCTCCTTCGAGGTAGTCGAGATGGGGCTTGTAGCCGTTGCCGTATCCCAGCAATGCGAAGGCCGCCTGGGTGGGCAGGCTGAACTGGACCTGCTCGATATTCAAGGGCGTGTACGCGTTGCTGTTGACCGTGCCCACCATCGCGTTGCACAGCTTCGGAATGCGCAGGGAAACGGTCTCGATGTCCCCGAGTCGTCCGGCATAGTTCGTGAGGATGTCGATGGATGCATGGTTGGCGCCACAGCAGCAGTAGCGCTTGAAGCCGCCGCGCAGGATCTCGAACCGGTGCGACAGGCCGAAGACGGCCACGGCATCGGGCCCCGGGTCGCGTTGAAGAAAGGCCCGGTAGAAGCCCTTGACCCCGCTGAGAAAAGCGCGCGGCCCCGTGATGCCTGCCTGGGCGAGGTCGGCGGCGAACATGCCGCCGCGCACGCCGATGCCCGGATGCAGCCGTTTGACCGAGCCGCCGGTCGAGCTGTATTCGGCAGCGCCCGAGGCATGGCTGAGGGCGATCGCCAACGCATGCAAGGTCGTCTCCGGATCGAAGCCGCGCAGCTTCGCGCATACGGCGGCCGCACCGAAACCGGCCAGCACGCTCGCCGGATGAAAGCCTCGTTGCATCAGGTCGGGCGCCGCCAGCACCCCGATGCGCGCGTAGACCTCGTAGCCCATCAGGATCGCGGTGACGACCTCGTCCAGGGTGGCGCCGACCTCTTCGCCAACCGCGATCGCCGTCGCGACGGCGCAGCTGCCAGGGTGGCTGTTGCTGGGCCGGTGGCCCTCGTCGTATTCGAAGCCATGGGCATAGCTCGCATTGATGAAGGCGGCGTCGGTGGCGCTCATCTTCCTGTCGGTCGTGATCACCGTGCTGCGGCCCGTCATGTGCTGGCCCTCGACCAGGGTCCACAAATGGCGGGACCATGGCAGGCGCGAGTTGCCAATCTGTGAGCTGATCTGGTCCCGCAGCACGCGGCTCACCGCGACCCGCAGTGGGGGCGTGACGTGCTCGAGGCTGAAATCCTGGATGAAGCCGACGACCGCGGCTTCCAGGGGAGGACAGGTGACATTCAAGCTTGTCATGGGGTGGCGGATGGCAAGGCGTGGAAGAGAGGGGCGTCGGTCACTCTTCGCCCTTGATGGCGGCGGCCTTGATCAGGTCGCCCCAGTACCGGTAGTCCTTGTCCACGAACGCGGTCATGTCGGCGGGGTTCATGTACATCGGGTCGGCACCGTTGGCGACGAATCGTTCGGTCACGTCGGGCCGTTTCATGATCTGTTGGACTTCTGCGCCGAGGCGGTCCACGACCTCCTTGGGCATCCCGGCGGGGCCGATGAGGGCGTACCACCCCGACCCCTGCGACAGCTCCTTGACGCCGGCCTCGGCGATGGTGGGGACGTGGGGCAACAGGGCGCTGCGCTTGGCTCCCGTCACGGCGATGGCCCGCAGCTTGCCGCTCTGGATGTGCGGCGCCGTGGCGACGACGGTCGGCAGCGACATGTCGACATGGCCGGCGATGATGTCGGTGATCGCCGGACCCGAGCCCTTGTAAGGAACGAACTGGAACTGGACCTTGGCCGCCCGCTGCAGCAGTTCGCTGGCGAGATGGCCCGGCGCCGCGTTCCCGGTCGTGGCCAGCGTGAGGCGATTGCCGTTGCCGCGGGTGCGGGCCAGCGCCAGCAGTTCGTCGAGGTTCTTCGCGGGCAGCGAGGGGTTGACCACGATCACATTGGGAACGCCCGCGAGCATGGCGATGGAGGTGAAGTCTTTCACGGGGTGAAGCGGCTTCTGCTTGTACAGGTAGGGATTGGTGGTCATCCCCATGGAAGTCAGCAGGAGCGTGTAGCCGTCCGGCGCCGACGCCGAGACCGCGTGGGCGGCGAGCAATCCGTTGGCGCCGCCACGGTTGTCGACCACGACGGGCTGGCCGAGCGCGTCCGACAGCTTCTGTGCGATGAGTCGCGCAATGAAATCCGTCGAACCGCCGGGCGGAAAGCCGACCACCATCGTGATCGGCTTGCTCGGATAGCGCGGCTGCGCCAGAGTCATGCCGCCCAGCGTGACGCCGGTGAGAGCCAAAGGGGTAGAAAGAACAAGCCTCCGGGTCACGCCGTTCTGCCTGGATGTCCGAGTCTGCATCTGCTGTCTCCTAGGTTTTGGTTCCGATATATAGTATGAGTTGCATACAGTGGAACGGCAATCCTCCATTGTCAAGGTGAACTTGAAACTCACTCAATCAGAATTCGTGGCGGCGCACTGGAGAGCGGCGTAGCCGCCAGCGTGAAACATGCAGAACGTCCGAGGCATCACCACCTTCATCCGGATCGTGCAGACCGGCAACTTCAGTCGCGCCGCGCGCGAACTGGGCATCACGCCGCAGGCCGCCAGCATTCAGGTCAAGCAGCTCGAGGATTGGACGGGTGTACGGCTGTTCAACCGCAGCACGCGCAAGGTCAGCCTCACCGAGGAGGGAGCAAACTTCTACCGCACCTGCGTGGCAGCCATTGGCTCGATCGACGAGGAAGTGGAGCGGATGCGCGATTCCTCGCAGGAGGTGGTCGGATCGGTGCGCCTGGCGGCCCCGGTGGGCATGGGCTCCCGCTTCATCGCGCCCGCGCTGGGAAGCTTCCTGGAAAAGTACCCCCGCGTCTCCGTGGACCTGCTCGTGCAGAACCGGATCCCGGACATCGTGGGGGAGGGGATCGACGTCGGCGTGCTGCCGCACCCGCTGCCGGACACGACACTCATCGCGCGGCGCGTGGTCACTTCGCCCTTCGTCCTGTGCGCCTCGCCGGCCTATCTGCAGCGCTACGGAAAGCCGCAGACCATCGAGGACCTGGCGCGTCACCGCCGCATCGACCTGCGCAGCTGGATCAGCAATTCGGTGCGGCCGTGGCGTCTGCGCCGCGGGGACGAGATCATCGTCAGCGCCGTTCGGGCGAGCCTGGTGACCAATGACGGAGACGCATTGATCGAGGCCATGCTGAGCGGTGCCGGCATCGGCCTGCTCACCCTGTACCGCGTGGCCCCCTACCTGCGCTCCGGACGCCTGGAGACGGTGCTGGACGGCATGGTCGAAGGGGAGCTGAGCTGGTCGATCTACATGCAGCAGCGCAACCACATGCCCAGGAAGATCCGCGTGATGGCGGATTACCTCCATCAGGTGCTGACCACGCACCCGGACTTGCGCTCGCGTTGACGCCGCACGAGCGCGATCCCGCGGCTGCTACATCCGGTCGCTGCGGCCGCCGTCGACGCAAAGCGTCTGCCCGGTCACGAAGCTGGACTCGTCGGAGGCGAAGAACAGCGCGGCATTGGCAAGCTCCTCCAGCTTGCCGGGCCGCTTGAGCACGGCCATCTCGCTGCGCACGCGGATGTGTTCTTCCACCTCTTCGGGATTGCGGGTGGCGCCGATCAGCGGCGTGAGGAAGAAGCCGGGCGCCAGGCAGTTCACGTTCACGCCGCTCGGCCCGAGTTCGCGCGCGAGGATCCTCGTCAGCTGAATCACGGCACCCTTGGCCGAGGCGTAGGGCGATGCCGCGCCGGCGGTCAGCGCGCCGATATGCGGGGTGGTCCCGGTGCCGAGGCTCGACGAGATGTTGATGATCTTGCCGTACTGCTGGCGCACCATGAAGGGTGCGGCGGCCTGCGCGCAATAGAACACGCCCTTCAGGTCCAGCCCGAGGACGGCATCCCAGTCTTCATCCTTGATGAGCCCGAAGGCGCGGTACCGGGTGATGCCGGCGTTATTGACCAGGACATCGATACGGCCCTGGGACCCCGCCAATTCCTCCATGAAGTCTTTCACGGCGCGTTGGCTGGACACGTCGACCTTGTAGCCGCGCGCCCTGCCGCCGCGCGCCTCAATGTCCGCGACCGTGTTCGCCATGGCCTGCTCGTTCACGTCGGCCACGATGACGGTGGCGCCTTCGTCTGCGAAGCGATGGGCGATCGCCTTGCCGAGCCCCGAGCCGGAGCCCGTCACGATCGCTACTTTGTCTTTCAAACGCACTGCCTGCTCCTTTGATCTGGTTGGGGCAAAGCATAGGAGCCGGCATGGCGCGCATTCACAAGCTGCAGTTGAAAGTCCTTCAAGGCGGCGTGCCGCGCAGCAGACGGCCCTCGGCCTAGCATCCTCCATCCCTTGAAATTGGAAGCGTTATGAACAGGATTGAAGCGGATGTGGCGGTCGTGGGCGCCGGTATCGCCGGGCTGGTGACGGCCTTGCGGCTCGCGGAGCAGGGCATCAAGGTCGCGGTGCTGGAGAAAGGTGCGCAGGACAAGTACCCCTGCAACACGCGGATGGCGGGCGGTGCCTTCCACGTCGCACACCAGGATGTGGCGGACGATCCGCAGGTCATCCTTGACGCCATCACCAAGCGGACTGGCGACTCTGCGCGGTCGGACGTCGTGCAGGCCCTGGCGGCCGACATCGGCCAGGCCACGCAGTGGCTGAAGCAGAAGGGCGTGCGCTTCATCAAGGTGGGCCACGAAAGCTATCGCAAGCACACCCTCGCGCCGCCGATCGCCACGCGCGGACGCAACTACTGGGAAGGGCGGGGCGGCGACATCCTTCTTCGCACCCTTTCCGGCGAACTGGACAAGGCCGGCGGGATGATCCTGCGCGGCACGCGCGCCCTGCGGCTGGCGATGCGGGACGGGGCTTGTGTCGGCCTGCAGGCGGAGCAGGCCACGGGCCTGCTCGATATCTCCGCGCGCGCGGTCGTGATTTGCGATGGGGGCTTCCACTCGAACATGGACCTGTTGCGCGAGTTCATCAGTCCGGCCCCCGAGAAGCTCATGCAACGCAATGCGAAAACCGGGAACGGGGACGGCTTGCGAATGGCGCGCGAGGTCGGTGCCAGGCTGGTTGGCCTCGACCGCTTCTACGGACACGTGCTGGCCCAGGAGGCCATGCACAACGACGACCTCTGGCCATTTCCGATGTTGGACTTCGTCTGTGCCGCCGGCATCGTCGTGGACGCCTCCGCGCGCCGCTTCATGGATGAAGGGCTGGGCGGCGTGACCATGGCCAACGCCATCGCCGCCCAGCCGGACCCGCTGGGAGCCACTGTCATTTTCGATGCTGCCATCTGGAATGGACCAGGCCGGGAATACCTCATCCCGGCGAACCCGACGCTGCTATCGAATGGCGGCACCCTTTATACGGCCCCCGATCTCCGCAGCCTCGCCGCCCAGCTCGGTCTGGCGCCCGAGGAACTGGAGCGAACGGTCGCCCAGTACAACGCGGCGGTCGAGGGTGGGTCTATCGACACACTCGAACCCCGCCGCAGCGCCGGCAACTACAAGCCGTGGCCGATCCGCCAGGGGCCTTTCCACGCCGCGAAGCTCTGCGCCGGCATCACCTACACCATGGGCGGCATCGCGATCGACGCCACGGGCCATATCCTGGATGAGGCGGATCGCCCCATCCCGGGGCTGTACGCGGCCGGCTGCGCGGCCGGTGGCGTGGAAGGCGGTGGCACGCGAGAGCAGGTCGCCTACGTGGGTGGATTGAGTCGATCGGCGGTCTTCGCGTTGCGGGCCGCGAACGACATCGCCGCCAACTTGGTCACCGCCTGATTGCCCGGCAAGCTCGGTGATGAAGTCAACTTCCGGCCGGACGCTGGCGCGAGCACGCGATTACTAGAACCCCAAAATGCGCCAGTAGGCCGCCTGCGCGGCACTGAAGGATCCGGCGTCGCATTGATGGTCGTTCGTAGCAATACCGAGGCTCGTAGCCCCCACAGCAGGAGATCGCCGTTGCGGATCGTGCCGGGCTGGCTCGCGTCTGTCGGCAACGCCTGAGGCAACTCGCCGTGCTTCTCGTTGCCATTGAGTTCTTCCATGTCCAGCGTCAACAGCAACAGGGCGGCAAGGCCGCGAGCGGCCTCAGTGTCGGCCAGGGTGATGGCGAAGCGGGGTTCGCCTACGGTCATCCCCGTGCGTGATTCCTCCAGTCTTCTGGGGCCTGGGGCACTTCCGGTGCGGCGCCACCAACCGGCGCGGCGGTGGGACCCCTGTGCGGCAGCGCCGCCGCACAGTGCGAGAAGCAACAGCGGAAGTCCAAGCCCCAATGCCACGCAGGTAGCAGCGGCGGCAACGCGGAACAGAACGGGGAACAGTTTCAAATCTAATTGAGAGAAACGAAGGATTCACAAGCGCTGCAGCCGATCTTTTGATCGGTTTCACGTCCCGCACGCTTCAGTGGCACAACGTTGCCGGCGCTCAGGATGGCATCGATGCGCTCCCCGAGCAACCGCCATGCTTCACGCTTTTCCTCGATGTAGTCATGGTGCAGGTAGTGCCTGCGAACCTTGCTGCCCGGCAACACATGGTTCTGGCAGCGGTCGATCACATCCGGGCTGATGCGTAGCGCCTGCATCATCGTCGAGGCGGTTCGGCGTAGGTCATGCGGCGTCCACTCACCATTCTTGCCGTTGGCCAACACCAGTGAGTCATCGTTCCTGCGATGGGCGAGTGGCTTGCGATTCTTGAACAGGGTCTGTCGGTCACCGACCTGCTTGCTGACGCTCTTGACGAACACGTGTCCCTCCTGCTGACTCGCTGGAAAGCACCAATCGGACTTGCCGGTTCGGTCGTGCAGCGCCTTGAACTGCTGCAGTGCGAACTGCGACAGATAGACCTGCCAGTCAACGTGCGTCTTGGTGTTCTCGCGCGGGACAAACCACATCGCCTTTTCCAGATCAACGTGCTCCCATCGGGCCTGAAGCAGTTCGCCAATGCGGCACCCAGTTCCGAGACAGATCCACAAGGCGATTTGCGTCTCTCGCTGTACAGGCCTGTCTGCGATGCGCTTGTTCTTCGCTGCTTCGTACGCGGTCACCATATTGGAGAAGATGTCGCGCAGTTCTCGGATCTCATCAGGAGAAAGGGTGCGCTCCCGAATTCTCGGCTCGTAGCCGTGCGGTACAACCAGCTTCAACTCCACCAGCTCGGCGGGATTGCCCTGGGCCAGGAGTGAGCGCCATGGCTGGCGCTTGATGGCCCAGCGGAACAGTTGGCGCATCTCGGTCAACATGCGCTCTGCAGTTCGCGCTCGCCCTCGCTTGCGCCCGACGTTCCTAAGCAGGTCAAGCAGCTGGGTGTCAGTGAGTTCGCGGACCGGTTTGTCTCCGATGGTCGGCAGGATGTCTTTCTCGAAGGATCGGCGGAGCTCGGCGTTTCCGTCTTTGCGGCTCACTCCATCGGCAAGCCACGTCTCAAACAGGGTGCGAAAGGGCGCATTAGCAGCTATCGCAGCGGCCCTTGCCTCGGCCCTCGCGCGCTCGGCTTCTGCGCGCTGCACCTGAAAGTCGATACCGTCGCGCGCGAGCGACTGGACGCGAGCGTTCTCCGCCACCGCCTGCGCGAGCGACATGTGGCCATCGGCGCCGCTGCTGCCGTAGGCGCGCGGCAAGCGCGCCTGAATCTGCTTGCCGGCGACGACGTAGCGCACGAGCCAGGTTTTCGAGCCGTCGGGTGCCACGCGCACATAGAGGCCGCGGTCAGCCGTGACCTTGTAGCCTGCCTTCTTTGGCTTGAGCGCTTCAATGCCGCGCACCGTCAGCTTCGCCATGTCCGTGTCCTAGCCGTGTCCTAAAAATCGGTAGATTTCAGTGTATTTAGGCGAACAGTGATGGACAAGAAAACGAGATAAGTATTTGTTTTATAAGGATATTTTCGATCCGAGGAGGTCCAGGGATGTCCGTGATTACTCTCCTGTCACGCCGGGGGTCGCGGGTTCGAGTCCCGTCCACTCCGCCAAGTAAAGCGAAGAGTCGTTGCAAGTCCTTGATTTGCAACGGCTTTTTCCTTTGCTGCGTCTGATTCTGCTACCCCGTTTACGAGCGCTGGTGCTACCCCGATGGCCCTTCGGGGTAGCAGCTTTCAACGGCTCGGGTGGCACGTTTCGCTCCAGCTCCGGCTGCCCCCGAGGGGTCGATGACCAACCGACGACGGAACATCGACATGTCAGCTCACCTAGCGCTTGTCCCCACCAGCGCATCCTCTGCCAAATCTTCCGCATCGTTGCCTCGCTATCTGTATCGGCGCGGCAGCACCTACTACTTCAAACGAAAAATTCCGGCCGACTGCACCGCGGCATTTCCACAGTGCCAAGGAACCTTGTGGAGGTCTTTGGGTACGGACCTGCTGGAAAAAGCCCGGGTGCTGCTGGCCGTCGAGAACACCGAGTTCGAACTGACCGTCGCGACACATCGCAAGGCGCATGCACGGCAACGATTGACCCAGGCGAGCATGGCCTCCAACCTGGGCCGCAGGCAGCACGGTATATCAGAAGCTGAACCGTCCAGCGGGGCGTCGCACCACGTTGAGCTCCTCAAGGACATCGAGGCGAGCTTGGCCCAGCTTCGTGCGCTCGTAGTTCCGGGCTCCCAAGCGCAGGTCGACGGCCAGGCGCGACGAGCGCCCGCAATTCCGCATCAAGCTGGCCAAAGCGCAAAAGGCGGTTCCACACGAGACACCCGTCCGACGATGCTTCACCTGTTTGAGGATTGGAAGTTGAAGCAGACGCGCGAACGCAGCATCGCGGCCGTCGAGTCGGTGGTCATGGATTTCCGAAAACTCCATGGACCGCTCGCGGTGGAGGCCATTACGCGTCAGCATGCGCGGGCGTTCCGTGACCAACTCATCGAGCGTCAGCTGGGCGTCCGAACCATCGAGAATCGCATCGGGTATCTGTCCACGTTGTTTCGGCATGGTCAGCGCGAAATCGTCGAGCACCTGGCGCTCAATCCGTTCGAGAACATGGCGATTCAGTCCGTGACGGTGGCCAGACCACCCAAGGAGCGGCGGGCGTACGAACTGGCCGAGCTCAATCAGCTGTATGGCAGCCGGCTGTACACCGAAGGTCATCGGCCCAAGGGGCAGGCGAGGGACGCCGCTTATTGGGCGCCGTTGCTTGGGCCGTTCCTGGGCTCTCGCATCGAGGAGGTCGCGCAGTTGCGCACCGCTGACATCCAGCGCGTCAATGGCGTGTGGTGTGTCCGAATCTGCAATTTGGCCGAAGACCAGAACGTGAAGAACATTGGAAGCTTTCGGCGCGTTCCGCTGCACGAAGAGATGATTCGGTGTGGCTTCCTGGCGCATGTGGCTGCCCAGGTCAGCGCTGGCCATGACCGCGTGTTTCCGTCGCTGAGCAATGACAACATTCATGGCACCTGGTCAAACGCGCTTGGGAAGTGGTTCGGACGGTATCTCGACACGATTGGCCTCGACGACCCTCGGGTGGATTACCACTCGTTCCGCTACACGTTTCGCCAGCAGTGCTCGCTGTGCGGCATTGATAACGAGGTCCGCGACGCGCTGACCGGCCATTGGGTCAGCAACTCAGACGCTGGCCGGACTTACATGAAGGCTGAGAACCGCCAGTACCCATTTCCCAAGCTGGTTGAAGCGATGAAGCTGCTGCGGTACGACGAGCTTCGCATCTCGCATCTGCATGTGGAGGAACCCCTGCGGGGAGTCGAAGTCCTGCTGGGCTAAGACGCACATCGCCCGCGTGCCACAGGCTGCGGCGCCGACTATTTGAACGGGTTTGTGAGTGCGCTCACAAACCCGCTCGTGTTTTGCTTGGCGCCCCCCCGGACGTTCTGGAGAATTCCCGGCATCTGAACGCACCGCGAACGACGCAATGACCATCGTTTGAGCCGGCGGCGGCAACTTCACATGTTCGACAACACCACCGAATCCGAACTCCATGAGCAAACTTTCACGGACGCTGTTCCCACAAGCCAGCGTTACCTTCATCGGCGCGGCGAAACGTACTACTTCAAGCGAAAGATTCCGACCGACGTCCCCCATGCGTTCGGCAGCAAGGGGGAAACCCACTGGCAGTCACTGAAGACCAATTCGCTCCAGGAGGCCCTTCGGAGGCTCCCTGCGGAAATTGAGGCGTTCGACTCCAAGGTGAGAAAGGCGCGGGAGAGTAGGCGACAGGGGAAGGTTCCAGTTGCGAGCCGGCCTAGGACAGAGGGGACGACCAAGTACCTCCAGGAGGCGCACATCCCGTCCATCATCGAGCGCTTCGAGTACTCGCTTCTGCAGACCGACATGGAGGAGCGTCGAGTCATGGAAGACGACGCCGAGCTCGATATCCGCTTGGCTGACTTTGAGCAGGGCCTGAAGCTGAAGAAGAGGGCTGCAGCGCGTGAAGAGTTCTCGCACGTGGAAGATGTGGCCCAAGTTCTTCTGGAGGATGAGCGACTCATCGCTCCCCCCGGTTCAGCGGCCCGCACGCTGCTTCTGCGTGAGCTGATGCGCGCCGATATCCAGACGCTTCAAAAGCAATGTGATGCCCTACGAGGGAATCTGTTCGCGTTGCCGCCGACTGTCCCGGTCGCGCCGCGTGACCTCCCGACGATGCAAACTGCGTTTGAAGCGTGGAGACAGTCGCAGGACAAAGACCGAACTATTGACGCCTATGGCCGCTACGTTCGCCAGTTCGAGTCAGAGAATCGCGAGCTTCCGATGGCCAGCATCAGCCTCGAAACCGCGAACAAGTTCCGAGACTACTTGCATGGTTGCGACCTCGACCGCGAAAGCATCATCAATTGTGTGGGCGGGCTGGCAACACTCTGGGACTTCTACGAAAGGAAGTCAAACCGAATCACCAGCAATCCGTTCAGGGAAGTCCAATACGATGGCCTTCCTCGCCGCGAATCGTCGGTGGACCGGCGACGATTCGAAGTATCGGAACTGGCAATATTGTTCAACTCCCCGGTCTACCTCGGTCAGCACAAGCTCAAAGGCCAGGTGAAGGAGTCTGCGTACTGGGCGCCTCTGCTCGGCCCCTTCGTTGGGGCGCGCATCGAGGAAATTGCGCAGCTTCGCATTGCAGACATCCTGCGAATCAATGGAGTCTGGTGCATCCGAATTGAAAACCTGGAGCATGACCAGCGTACGAAGAACATGGGCAGTCACCGACTTGTGCCAATGCACAAGGAGGTTATCCAATGCGGGTTCTTGAGTTACGTGGCCAAGCAAAAGCTCGCTGGCCAGACTCACGTCTTTCCCTCCCAGAGGAACACGAACAAGTACCGCCTATGGTCGAACGCTCTCACCAAGTGGTTTGGTTCCTACATGAACAGGATTGGATTGGAAGACCCGCGCCTCGTCTACCATAGCTTTCGATTCACCTTCAAACGGCAATGCACCGTGTGCGGCATTTCGGACGAGGTGCGGGACGCCCTGACGGGGCATTGGCTTTCACGGAACTCTTCAAACGTGTACACCTCGGACGCCGACAGGCAGTACCCATTCCCTGCAGTGGCACGGGGAATCAAAAAGCTTCGCTATGACGAACTCGACCTTCGTCACCTGCACGTCGCCGACCCGTTTGACCAAGTGGACCGTGCCTGGAAGTACTGAAGCGGCCGTGCAGTCGGAAGTTGCTCGAGGAGCAGCGCCGACGAACGCTACGTGCGCAGGCGAAACCAGGCGGCCTTGCGGCCGCCCTCGTCGCGCCGGTACTCAAGGTCGAACAGGCGAGACTCGCTCAGGACCTGGGGCCACGTCCGGCATCCATACTTTTCCGGCGTTTGCTCAGGAGAGGTTGCGGCAATCAGTGCCTGGGCCTCGGCTAGAGAGGCCCATCCGCCCACAGCCAACGCTTTGACGGAGTGGCGCAGCGCTCTGACGATGCCGCTGTCCTGCCACTCAAAGCTGCCATCCGGCGCAATGCCATTGACAAGCATGTTTCGAAACTCCGGCGTCTGCGCGAACGACGCCGCCAGCGAGCGCGCCTCGTCCATACCTTTGGCCCAACTGGCCAGTTCCTCGTAGTGGCGGTCAATTTCCCCGTAGCAGTCTTGCAGGTGGCGGGCCGCGCTGATGCAACCTTCCTCGGTCCACAGGTCGAACCGTTCAATGAGGTGGTGCACAAGGTCGTTCCGCATGTTGACCAAGTCCTCAATCGCTGCTTTGGTTCTGCTCCAATATTCTTCGGGCATCGGCATCCGGAAGCTGAAGCCGAACGAAATACGGTCGGTCGCTATCTTGTCGTCCGATAGAACCTCCCGTTCATAACCTTCAGGCACCACGTAGCTTTCGAACAGCGTTTTGACCAGGGTCCCAAGGCTCTTGTCCGACCACTTTTCAATGCGTGCGCTGCGCTGGGCTTCGAGCGTGTCGACCGGCCCAGCCAGCTCGTGATGCGCAACAATGGCCTTCATCACGCGCTCGTACTGCTGGATGCGGAGCATGCAGCGACCGAGTAGTCGCTGGACATCACGCTGAAGTTCCGGCATAGCGTCGTTGCTCATCGTCACCTTTCAATTCCGTGGGTTGAACGCCGCTGAAGATTGTCAGGCAGGAATCAGCCACGCGGTCTGACTGCGCATGGGATGCAACGTCCAGGGCGCGCCGCCGGCCAAGCTCATCCTTGGCAAATCGCGCCGTAGGCGCTCATCGCTTGTGCAAGGGTGGACGAAGACGTCAACTTGGATTGACGCCCACGAGGTCGATGAACAGCGCCTGTGGCTTGCCGCGGTAACGCTGACCTGGTTCTTGTCGACCAGTAACCGAGCCGTCCGCGACCGCGCCACCAAGGCACTCGTGAACCTGCTCTCTTTCAAGCTTGGTCACGCTGCCGCGCTCGTCGACAAGTTCGCCGACGTCGACGACATGTACGTCACCGAGCGCCTGCTTGCAGCCTGCTACGGCGCAGCCACGCAGGGCATCGACCGAGCTCGTTGCCGCATGCTCGCAGCCTCTGTCTGGAAAAACTACTTTGCCGAAGGCAAGCAGCCGCCGCTGAACGTGCTGGCCCGGGACTATGCGTTCGGTGTCCTGCTCTACGCCCAGGCCGTTGGCCAGTTGCCCGCCGAGGTCGACCTCGACGCATGCAGGGCCATGTTCAAATCAGCTTGGCCGCTGGAACCTGTGACGGAAGAGGACCTCAAGAAGTTCTGCGGCCGCGGTTACGGTGATGCGATTTGCTCCTCTACGAACGAGCACGGGGACTTCGGCAACTACACGTTGCGCCATTGGCTGCACGACATCGTGGATGCGCCGCGCGGCCTCGCCGGCAACACCACCCAGGAGCTCTTCGAACGTTGGGAAAGCGCGTTGATAGACAGGGGTACCTCCGAGCAGCGAGCGGCCTACCTTGCGCTACGCAAGCTGACGGTGGACTACCGGCTGCGGCCTCTGAGCTTCTCCCTCAAGACGAAGAGCACGGGAGCGTCCGAGCGGCTCTGGGCCGAGGTCGGACAAGCCAACAAGACGTTCAAGGACACGCTCTCAAAGGAGCTGCGCGTCGAGTACGCCGAGTTCGCGGAGCATCATCTTCTCGAGTCAACGCGCATGCGGGACGACAACCGGCGCCCATCGGAGTTCGACCGTGGCCCCGTCCGGCGGTGGATTTGCGAGCGCGCGCACCAGCTCGGGTGGACCGAGGAACTCTTCGAGGACTTCGAAAGGGGTGGGAATGTGAGCCACGACCGCATGGGCAAGCATCGCGTGGAGCGCGTCGGTAAGAAGTACCAGTACATCGCGCTCGCTGAGGCGGCGGCCCGGATGACTGACAACTTGGCGATGTGCTCGTGGGAAGACGAAGGCAAGCTCAGGGCGTTCGAGCCGGGCCCTCGGGGCCGCGACATGAAGAGGGACTTAGACCCGTCACTGCTCGTTCGAAGCACCCTCGAAACCGGTTGGGCGTCGACGCCGGTCACATGGTGGACTCCGTCCGCACCCCGACTGCCGTCTGGTGACATCGACCTGCTCCTGGCCTGGGTGCAGGTCGAGAGCGACCTGTGCAACGACGTCGGTCAAATCGAGGTGACTAGCTCCGATGGCGGGAAGTGGCTGACGGTCTACGGCTTTCGTCGCTGGACGGTGCCTGGCCAGGGCCGGCGCCCGCACGCTGACGCTTGGTCGCGCGTCAGCTGCCTGGTCACCGCTTTTGGCAACGGTCCCCAACTGGCTAAAGAACTGCTCGGCAGGCAGCGCGGCGACGCATCTCGCCTTTGGGAAAGCGGCACCCTGCTCCCATTCCTGGGCGAGCATGGTTGGCGTGACCCCCAGGCAATCGAACTGAAAGCAAATGTCAGTGCTGGCATCAAGACGCCGTATGCCGGTATCGTGGAATCACTGAACGCTGAAGGCGGTGGCAACGACAACTCGGTCGACGAGGGGTTCTCGCTCTGCCTGCCTTCGTCAGGCGTCATCAAGGTGCTGGACCTACACCTGCGCAGTGGCAAGTTTCCGGAATACGTCGATACAGGCGGCACCATTCGTTGGCAGGACCCCTCACTGCGTTCGCGCGGTTCAGGAGCCGGGGTTGTGTCTCACGACTACTTCCTGGGCAAGCTTGCGAGCGCTGGTCTTGAGCCCGTATGGGTATTAGCCGGCGAGAAGAACGTCTATGCAGGCCAAGACGTCGGGGTGTCCATGGGAGGGTTCGGCGGCGGCCTGTACCACACCACCGCCTTCGCAATGGCGGCCGGAGGCCTGAAGTCATTCGGCACAAGGACTGAGTTCCATGCGCCGAGTGCAGAACAGCTAGATAAACTGAAGGCACGGTGACGCGCATGCAGGGGTAGCTTGCTCTACCTACGGGCTCAAACCGGTACGTTCTGGCCAAACTTGCACGTCATCGGCTATTGGACCCTGACGTGCCGGGCAAACTTGCATCGTCGCCAATTCGCTCTAAGAGCTTCATCAATCGCGCCACAAGCTCAGCACGCTCAATCGAGCCGGGCGGCGTGCATGTAGCGAGCCGCTGTAAGACTTCTGGCAGCAGTTCGGCCTGTTCAAGGATTGATGCGTTGAGCGATTGCTGTGACATGTGTCTGGCGAGTCGAGGATTGTGCGTTGCTCGCCGCCCCAAGGTGCTCTCGTCGGCGAGGATGGAGAAAGTAGCTTATCGCTAGCTTTCGCGTGCGAAGTCATTGGCGCTCGGCCTTCCGACCGCTGGCGAAGTTTGCTGTGCTACCCGAGTTACGCTATGCTCAGGCAGCACCAGCGTTTACCGTTTACGCTGCGGAATCAACGGCTTAGGAAGGGCTGGGCTATGTCCCGTCCACTCCGCCAAGATTGATGAGGGTTAGCAGATAAGTATCTGCTAACCCTTTTCTCTTTTTCAGCCTCCGTGTCCTAACCGTGTCCTAGATTTCGACGTTCCCGGACCGTTGTAGAAATGCGGCATTCGCGCGCGTCGGCCCGTCGGTATCAAGTCGTGCGTCCATCAAAGCGATCCACGATTGAACCGCACTCTCTGACCACGTGGCAGCGCGATGTCCGGCTGTCAATCGCTCCTTGAATCTTCGTCCAGCAGGTCGGCGCTGCCGCACGCGTCCTACGTCGCTTCCATCCCGTAATTGGTATGCGTCCTGCCAAGTCACCTTGACGCGCACCGACCCCGTGGACTTGGTTCTCAGCCGCTGGCGTCCAGCAATGCGGGAGCAACTCGTCGATGCGGCTGGCCGAATGCGTGGGCAGCCTCTCCAGCACGTCTTTGAGGTATGCGGGGGACTCGTGCCCGTTGATGCGTGCCGAGTGCAGGAGGCTCATGATCGCGGCCGCTCTACTGCCCGCTTGCAGACTGCCGGCGATCAGCCAGTTCGATCGTAAGCGGTCAGTAAACCACGCTCTCCTCACCGCGGCGGTGGCTGGATAGGAACCGCTCAGGCGGCGGGGAGATTGATCCGCCAAGCTCAACAGCCTTGACCCGTACGTCTACATCCGTGACGTCCTGACGCGGCTGCCGACGCATCCTGCCAGCGGTATCGAAGAGCTACTGCCCCATCGCTGGCAGCTCAGCTGAAGCCGAGCTTGCCGTCACGTGAACACTATCGAGGCTGCTGCGGTGAAGGGGGATCGGCGCCACCGGCGCCGCCACAGCGACGAGTTCAAGGCGAACCTGATTGCCGCCTGCTCTCGACCTGGTGTATCGATCGCCTCGGTGGCCCTGGACACCAAGAAGCTCATGCACATCGACGGCGTCGGTCATCGCATCACCGCATCACCGGCGATCGCCGCACCACCAAGCGCGGCATCGGCTGGCAGATGGTTCACCTGGCCATCGACGACCACTCGCGCGTATCGCTCGCCCAGGTGCTGCCCGACGAGAAGGCTCTGAGCTGCGTGCAGTTCCTGCGCCAGGCGGTGGCCTACTACGCCGCCTTGGGCGTGCGTATCCAGCGCGTGATGGCGGACAACGGCGCGGGCTACAAGAACACCTTCACGGCAGCCTGCAACGAACTCGGCATACGTCACATCAAGACCAGGCCCTATACGCCCAAGACCAATGGCAAGGCCGAGCGCTTCGTGCAGACCAGCCTGCGCGAGTGGGCCTACGCGCAGCCCTACATCAGCTCAGCGCAGCGCGAGGCCGCATTGCAGCCCTTCTTGCATCGCTACAACTGGCATCGGCCACACTCGGCCCTCAACGACCAGCCGCCCATGAGCCGCATCCCGGCTGTGAGCAACCTCTTGGAACTCGACACCTTGCCCTTCGAAGCCGCGGTGGCCTTGGCGGCTGCGAGTGAGATCGCCAGGATTGCGTTGGCACCGAGCCGCGACTTGTTCGCGGTGCCGTCAAGCTCGATCATCAGCCGATCGAGTGCGCCCTGGTCGTCCGCATCCCGTCCGACAAGGGTCTTGCTCAACTCTCCGTTGACATGCCCGACCGCGCGGAGAACACCCTTTCCGAGATACCGCTTCGGGTCACCGTCACGCAACTCGATGGCTCCTCGCGCCCCGGTCGACGCGCCGGAGGGCGACGCTGCGAAGCCTTTCGCGCCGTCGGCCAGGACGACCTCGGCTGCAACGGTAGGATTGCCACGCGAATCGAGGATCTCGAAGCCGCGGACTTGCCGGATCTCTGTCATGTTCTTTCCTGATCAGATCTGCGCGATGCGCAGGAGGTTGGTGGTGCCGGAGGTGCCGAAGGGCATCCCGGCCGAGATGACGACGGTTTGGCCCGAGGCGCCGAAGCCTTCCCTGAGTGCCGTGCGGCACGCGAGCTCGCTCATTTCCGGTACGTCCACGACTTCGTGGCAGAGCACGGCATGCACGCCCCAGGCGAGCGCCAGGCGGCGCGCCGTGGCAAGCCGCGGTGTCATGCCGATGATGGGCGCGCGCGGACGCTCGCGCGCCATGCGAAGGGCGGAGTAGCCCGAGCTCGTGTAGGCGACGGTGGCCGCCGCGCCGAGCAGGCCGGTGATGTCGCGCATCGCCAACCCAATGGCGTCGGCGGTGCGTGCGACGGGTTCCGCGCGCGAGGCGTCGATCGCGGCGCGGTAATTCGGATCGCCCTCGGTGTGCGTGATGATGCTGCTCATCATCTTCACCGCCTCCACCGGATAGCGGCCGCTGGCCGACTCCGCGGAGAGCATGACCGCGTCTGCACCCTCGTAGATCGCGGTGGCGACGTCCGATGCTTCGGCCCGGGTAGGCACCGGCGCCGTGACCATCGATTCGAGCATCTGGGTGGCGACGATGACCGGTTTGCCTGTGCGCCGACACGCGCGCACGATGCGCTTCTGGATGGACGGCACCTGCTCCGCAGGCATTTCCACGCCGAGGTCCCCGCGCGCGACCATCACGGCGTCCGTCTCCGCGAGGATGGCGTCGAGCGACGCGATGGCGGCTGGCTTCTCCAACTTGGCGACGATGCCCGCGCGGCCATCGACGATGCTGCGGACCTCGATGATGTCCTCCGGGCGCTGCACGAACGAGAGCGCGACCCAGTCGACGCCCAGCTGGAGTCCATAGGCCAGGTCGGCACGGTCCTTCTCGGTCAGGGCCGAGAGCGGCAGCACGACCCCGGGGACGTTCACGCCCTTGCGGTCCGAGAGCCTGCCGCCGATCACCACGCGGGTGTCGGCGAAGTCCTTGCCGAAGGTCTCCACTCTCATGCGCAGACGGCCGTCGTCGAGCAGCAATTCGGTACCCGCCTCCAGTGCCGCGAAGATTTCGGGATGCGGCAGCGCCACGCGAGCAGCGCTGCCCGGTGTCCTCGTGTCGAGGTCGAGCCGGAACGCCTTGCCTTCGACGAGCTGGATCGGGCCCTCCGGAAAGGTGCCGATGCGCAGCTTGGGGCCTTGCAGGTCCAGCAGCACGCCGATGGGCCGACCGCTGTCGCGTTCGACTTCGCGGATGAGGTCGAGGCGACGCTTGTGGTCCTCGTGGGTTCCGTGACTGAAGTTCAGCCGGAACACATCGGCGCCGGCATTGAACAGCGCCTGAATGGTCTGTCGTTCACCGCTCGCCGGGCCGAGGGTGGCGACGATCTTGGCGTGGCGCGGGCGGCGCATGGGCTTTGTCGGAGAGGTGGTCACAGGATCGAGCTGGTTTGGATTTCGGCGTGTCACCGGAAGTGGTGATGTTGGGTGGCTGCGTGCTTGCGTCACGCGTTTTCGCGGCGGCGATTAAGTCGACGGAGAGCGGATGCAGAATCGGTCACCGCCAGCGTGCCCTCGCAAGCACGGTGGCAAGAATCACAGCCCGCGTGCACCCGAGGCAAGGAAGCCGCCGTCGACCGGCATGGAAATGCCCGTCACGTAGCGCGCCTCCTCCGACACGAGGTAGATCACGGCCGAGGCGATTTCGCTGCACGTGCCGTAGCGGTTCATCGGGATCGCTTTCGAATACTCGGCGCGGAACTGCGCGGTGTGCAGCGTCTGGGTCATCGGCGTGTCGACCGGGCCAGGCGCCACGGCATTGGCCGTGATGCCATGCTCGGCCAACTCCACCGCCATCTGCCGGGTCAAAGCGATCACCGCACCTTTGGACGTGCCGTAGGCCGTGCGCCCACTGCCCACCGCCCGCATGCCGGCGACAGAGGCGATGTTGACGATGCGGCCCCAGCCGTGCTTCACCATCAGCCGCGCCGCCGCCTGTGCGCACAACAGCGTGCCGGTGACGTTGACGTTCATCGTCGCGACGAAGTTGTCCAGCGGGAAGTCGAGGAACGGGAAGACCTTCGCGATGCCGGCGGAGTTGACGAGGATGTCGCAGCGCCCGTGCTCGCGCTCGACCTGCTCGAATGCGGCGGCGATGGCCTCGGGCTTGCCGACGTCCAGGCGCAGTGCGCTGGCCCGGCCGCCGGCCGCGCTCAGTTCGCGCGCTGTCTGCGTCGCTGCATCGACGTCCAGGTCGGCCACGAGGACCTCGTGGCCGAGGGCCGCCAGGCGGGCGCAGACCTCGGCGCCGATTCCCTTGGCGCCGCCGGTGACGAGCGCGACGCGTGATGTGGAAGTGGTGGTCATGTCGAGTTTTGAGGGAAAGGGTTTAGAGAAAGCCGATCGAGATCCACGGCACCGCCGCGACGATCACGAGGCCGACGAACAACGCGAGCATGTAGGCCCCGATGGGCCGGATACCCGCGTCCGGGTTGACCCGGCCGATCGCGCAGGCGGCGTAGTAGCCCACGCCGAAGGGCGGCGCGAACAGGCCCAGGCCCATCGCGAGGATGACCACCATCGAGTAGTGCACCTCGTGGATGCCCACGGCGCGGGCGATCGGGAACAGCAGCGGGCCGAACAGCACGATCGCCGGAATGCCTTCGAGTACGCTGCCCAGCACGATGAAGGCCACTATCGACACCGCCATGAAGCCCGCGGCTCCGCCGGGCAGCGCGCGCATGGCTTGACTGAGCGTGTTCGAAAACCCCGATTGCGTCAGCCCCCAGGCCATGGCGGTGGCCGCGCCGATGATCAGCAGGATCGAACCCGACAGGCTGGCAGTGTCGACGAGCATCGGATAGATCCGCTTCCAGTCGAACTGCCGATAGATCAGCAGGCCGGCGAGCACGCCGTAGGCGATGCCGATGGTCGAGACCTCGGTGGCTGTCGCGACGCCTTCGACCACTGCGGCGCGGATGATGAACGGTAGCGCGATGGCCGGGAGCGCAATCAGAAACGCCCGGCCGATCTCACGCCGGTTGGCGCGCTGCACGCCGCTCAGGTCTTCACGCCGATACCGCGCCCACACCACCGCCATCAGCGTCACGGCCAGCACGAGACCTGGCAGCAGGCCGCCGGTGAACAGCGCGGCAATGGAGACGCCGGTCACCGAGCCGATCGTGATCAGCACGATGGATGGCGGAATGGTCTCGGTTTGCGCCCCGGTGGCCGACAGCAGCGCGACCAGGTCGCCTTCCTTGGCGCCGCGCTTCTTCATCTCTGGGAACAGCACCGGCGCCACGGCCGCCATGTCGGCTGCCTTGGAGCCAGAGATGCCGGAGACGAGGTACATCGCGCCGAGCAGCACGTAGTGCAGGCCCCCGCGTACGTGCCCCAGCAGGCTGGCGAGGAACGCCACCATCGCACGCGCCATCCCCGTCATCTCGATCAGCTGGCCGAGAAAGACGAACAGCGGCACGGACAGCAGGATCAGGTGGCTGACGCCCTCGTCCATGCGACCGACGACGATCAGAACGGGCGTGTTCGTCGTCAGCATCACATAGCCCAGCGTTGCAAGGCCGAAGGCGAAGGCAATCGGCACCCCGGCGAACACCGCCCCAGCGACCACGACTACGAAGAAGACAACCAGGTTGGCGTTGCCGAGCTGCCGCCACACCGGCTGCAGCAGCGTCATCGCGACCATGATGACGATGACCAGCCCGACGGCTACCGCCACTTGGGGCGGCCGGCCCACCGCGGCGAGCCGCAGTACGGCCAGCAATGCCATCGCGCCGAAGCCGGCGGCCATCGCGGCCACGCGCCAGGAGTTCGGGATGTCCAGGGCCGGCGTGAGAATCATCGCCTCCTCCACCGCGTATTCATACGCATGCGGCAGCACGAGGAGCAGGAACGCCAGCGCCGCGGCGGTGGCGAGCACGTCGAGGAAGGCGCGCGTTTCGGGCGCGAGCTTGCCCACCACGGCCGTCATGCGCATGTGCTCGCCGCGCTGGAAGGCGACCGCCGAGCCCAGCATCGCCAGCCACAGGAACAGGATCGAGGCGACCTCATCGGACCAGATCAGCGGGTGATGGAACACGTAGCGCCCGACCACGCCGGCCAGCAACACGGCGATTTCGGCGGCCACCAGCAGCGCGACGGGCACGCCGAGCAGGCGGCCCAGCCCTTGATGGGCGCGTTGCGCCCAGGCTGCGACGACGCCGCGCTGCGGGTCGTCTTCGGAAATTTGGGCGGCGTGCATGTCGGTCAGCCCAGCTTGCCGGTATGCTTCTCGAGCAAGGCCCAGGCCTCGTCGCCATACTTCTTCTTCCACTCCGCGTAGAAGCCCGACTCAACAAGCCGCTCCCGGAAGGGCCCGATCTTCGGGTCGTTGAAGGTCAACCCCTTGGCAGTCAGTTCGGGCCGCAGCGAGGCGTCGAGCTTCGCGCCATCGGCGCGCATGTCGAGCGCGGCCTGGTTCAGGTGCTTGGCAATGATGGGCCTCGCCTTCTCGGGCATGCGGTCCCAGGCCTTCTGGTTCGTCATGCACCAATAGCCGTCCCACATGTGGTTGGTCATGGAGCAGTACTTCTGCACCTCGTAGAGCTTCGCGATCGAGATGATCGCCAAAGGGTTCTCCTGACCATCGACCACCTTCGTCTGCAGCGACGAATAGGTCTCCGCGAAGTTGATGGAAGCCGGTGCGGCGCCAAGGTGCTTGAACAGCGAGGTCCATAGAGGGCTCACCGGCACGCGAATCTTCATGCCCTTGAGGTCGTCGGGCGTGTTGATCGGCCGCACACTGTTGGTGATCTGCCGGAAGCCGGAGCTCCACACGGTGTCCATCGCCATCAGGCCGACCTTCGGGAACTGCGCGCGCAGGAACTTGCCGAGATCGCCGTCCAGCGCCTTGTGGACGGCCCCGTCGTTCGGCCAAGCAAATCCCAGGCCCCACATCGAGGAGACGGGCACGAGCTGCGACAGCACGTTCACGCCCGAGACGGTGAAGAACTCCAGTCCCCCAGCGCGCAGCTGCGACAACATATCGGCGTCGTTGCCGAGTTGGTTGTTCGGGAAGACGTTGATCTGGACCTGGCCGCCCGTGTCCTTCAGGATGCGCTCGGCGGCCTCCATGGCGCGCACGTTGAGCGGGTGCGTGGCCGGCAGGTTGGTGCCGAACTTGTAGGTGAATTCGGCAGCACGCGCGAAGCGTGGCAGCACCAATGCCGGTGCGCTGATCAGTGCGGCGCCGGTCATGAGGGCGCGGCGGCGGTCGATCGAAATCATGGTCGAGTCTCCTGTTGTTTATGAAAGGGATGGGCGAGCGTCGGCCGTGCCGCGCAGCGCCTTGACGAAGTAGTCGGGCTGGCCCATCTGGCCACCCTTGAGCGCAATTTCGAGCTGTGCCAGGTGCGGCTCGCGTGAGATGGCGCGGCACAGCGGGGCACCTGGTGCGAGGCGCGCCACCACGCGCAGTGCCTGCGGTGCCAGTCGCTGCGTGACATGGCTGGAGGTGTCGCCGCCCGAGAGCAGCAGGCGCTGCAATGGATGCGCGCGCAGCAGCGCGTCGACGAGGTCGCCGAAGCGGTGCCCCAACAGGCGGCTTCCTTCATGGCGGGCCTGCTCTCGGCTCATCCCTTGCCCGGCGAGCGCGGAAAGCATCGCTTCAATGCGTGTGTCATTCGGGCCGCGCGCGCTGTGCAGCATCACACTGTGGCCGGCGCGCAGCGCCCGCAAGGCTTTTTCGGCAAGGCGGACAAGTTCCGCTGCCGGCTCGCTCGCGGCGACGAGCGCCGCGGCATCCACCGGCAGTTCGACGAAGCCGGCGTCGACGGCCGCGTCGATCTGCAGCGCGCTCAAGGGCGAAGCACTGCCCGAGACGGCCAGCACCTGGGACACGCCGTCGAAGCGGTCATGCGTGGTCGAGGCGGCCGGCAGAACGCCGGTCTCGCGCCACCACCGCGTCAGCGCGTACTCCAGACCCGAACCGCCGACGCAGAACAAGGGCGTCTGGCGACCGTGCGCGAGACCATCGAGCAGCCGGCCGGTCTCGGTGAGCTGCTCGGTCGTCGTTCCGTCCAGCAGCACCGCGCCGCCCGACCCGGCGTCGACCACACGCTGAAACTCCCCCGCCATCGCAGTGCGGTCGAGTCCAAGCTGGGGCAGCGTGAAGCCGGTGACGGGCATGGCGGTTTGCGCGCCGAGGTGGCGTGCCAGGTCGGCCTCGTGCATTGGCGTCACCGGGTGCACGCTCATGATCGGATGGCGGTCGATGCGATGCACCCGGCCGTCGGTGGCGGAGCGGGCGAAAAGGTTGCCGAAGGCGCAGTAGCGGCCCAGCGCCGGGGTGGCCGCGACGATGGGGATGGCGGTGTCGCCGAAGGCCGCTCGCGAGAGGTCCATCACACGCCCGATGCTGCCGATGGCAGGCGAGCTATCGAAGGTCGAGCAGACCTTGTAGTGCACCAGCGGTACAGGCAGCCGGGACATTGCCGCGAGGACCGGCGCGAGCTGCTGGTCCATTTCGGTCGGGGACATCGCGCGGCTTGCGCCCGCCACGCCGATCGCGTCGAAAGGGCCGAACTCGCGCAGCGTCTGCTCGTCGGGCACATCGAGGAAGAGCGCACAGTCGAGGCCCGCAAAGGCAAGCACCTCGAGGGCATCGGTGGAGCCGGTGAAATCGTCACCGTAAAACGCGAGCCTCATGCCAGTCTCTACAGGTTTGCGAAATGGACCAGCGCACGTCGCAGTGCCGGGTGCGATTCGGCGTAGCTGTTCAGACTGACACCGGCCACCGCCGCCTCCCAGCCTTCGTGCATGCTGGCCGTGCCGGCCGCGGTACCGTCCGGATGGCCGATGATTCCACCGCCCGCCAGATGCATCAGGTCGACCGAGCCGAGCGCGGCGTACAGGTCGGGCGCCAGGCCGGCCCACTGGCCAGACGAGAACACCGGCATCAGCGGCTGCAGACCGGCCCACGGCGTCAGGCAGGCTCGCGCCGAGGCAATCACCGATTCGTCCGGCTCCCAGAACTTGCTGCGAATGCCATTGACGTGCAGGTGGTCGATGCCGGCGAGGCGCCATAGCTTCTGGTAGGCCTGGAACGAAAATCCGAGCCCACCATGGCGCGTCAGCGCACCCCACCCGTTGCGGTGCCCGTGGATCGGCAACCGCGCGTGGCGGCGCAGGTACTCGACGGCCGCGAAGCCGACCCAGTTGATGCTCGCCATCACGCAGGTGCCGCCCGCGGCGAGTACGGCGTCGTGGCGGCGGAGCATCTCGTCGACCGAGCCCGAGATGTTGATTGAGTACATCGGCATGCGGCCGAGGCGGTCAGCATGGCGATGCAGCACCGGCATGACGGCCCGCAGTCGCTCGTCGAACGGCGCATACGGCGGATCGGCGATCAACTCGTCGTCCTTGATGAAGTCGATGCCGGCTGCGCAGAGGCTGTCGACCAGCTCAGCGGTTTGTGCGGGCGTCAGGCCGATGCTCGGCTTGATGATGGTGCCGATGAGAGGGCGGCCTTGCACGCCGGCCAGCTGCCGCGTGCCGGGGATGCCGAATGCCGGGCCGGCGAACTGCGCCGCGTAGTCGGGGGAGAGATCGATGTCGAGCAGGCGAAGACCGGTGACTTCACCGAGCTCGTACAGGTTGCCCGCGATGGTGGCCAGCAGGCTCGACAGATTGGCGCCGACGTTGGCGACGGGGAACGCGATTTCGATCTCGGCACGATGAAATACCCCGCCGTGCGAATGACGATCGACATACGCGCTCGGAAGCGTGGGCTGCAGCGTCGGTGCGAGCGGTTCGATGCTCACGACACGAGCGCGGGAGCGCTCCTTCAGTTCATCCGTCTCGCCGGGCAACGAGAGGAATGTGCCGCTGGATTGCTCGCCGGCAATCACCTGCGCGATCTTCTCGGAGGCAACCGAGCTCTCGACAAAGTAGCGTGCGGTGAACTCGGGGCGGGGGGCTGGGTGGTTCATAGGGCTGTGAGCTTCTGTCTTGTCTGGGCTGAAGATTAAAGGCCTGTGTCCCCGATGGCAAACGATATGATCTCCCCGTGCTGTGATGAAATTTCACATGACATTCGGGTTGACCCCAGTCCGGGAGAACACACATGAATTCGCCTCTTCGTCTCTCGCTGAACGCGTTGCGCGCCTTCGAGGCGACAGCGCGCCTGCACAGCTTCAGCGCGGCGGCGGCAGAGCTGTCCGTCACGCACGGCGCCGTGAGCCGGCACATCCGCATGCTGGAGGACTCGGTGGGCCTGCCGTTGCTCAAACGCAGCGCGCAAGGCGCCTCGCCGACGGCCGAGGGTCAGCGACTGGCCGATGGGCTTTCCAGCGCCTTCAGCCTGATCCAATCGAGTATTGAACAGTTAAAGCCTGGGCCCCTGACCCTGGCCTGTTCCGAGTCGATCATGATGTACTGGCTCCTGCCTCGACTGAACCGCTTCCGGGATGCCCATCCGGAGGTCGAGCTTCGCTTCAACATGAGTCACGGCCCGGTCGATTTCGCTCGGGACAACGTCAGCGTGGCGATCCGCCTGTCAACGATCGATGCGCCCAAGGATGCGGTGCGGACCGACGTGGTGCCCGAGTGGGTCGGTCCGGTGTGCTCGCCGCAATACCTGCGGCAAAAGCGCATCAAGTCGGTGGGCGACCTCGCTCGTGCGCGGCTGATGGCTTCGCGCACTCGGCCGAGCGCCTGGGAGGATTGGGCCCGTTGCAGCGGTCAGTCGGACATGGAGCTGCGCGTCGATGAGTCGTTCGACCACTTCTACCTGCTGATTCAGGGCGCCCGATGTGGCTTGGGGCTCGCCAACGTGCCGCGCATGCTGGTACGTGACGATCTGACGAGCGGCACGCTCGTAGCTCCGCTTGGCTTTGTGCGCGGGCCCAACCGTCTGTCGATCTGGATCGCGCCCCATCTCAGCCGCCGGCCGGACGTGGTCAAGTTGGTCGACTGGTTGCACGACGAACTGCGTGCAACCGAGCCGTGATTCACCGATCTACAGTGCGCCTGCGCTCCTTGGTCAGGCACACACCGGACGCACAGCTAACGTCAAGAACGCAGCGAAAGCCGCCCTTCCGCACTACCTAGGCGATTACCCGCAGTGGGGCGCTTTCATGTCATTCCCCTCGGCCACTCGGCTGGCAAGACTTAACCTCGACGCCCGTTCGCAAGGACCGGGTGCCGATGGCACAATTTGCCCCGGCTGAGGTTGGACAGGATGCCCCGGAACAGGCAGTGCCCTAGCCCTCCATGGAAACTGACTGGACGATGCTCTGGAACTGCTCCAGGACCTCCTCGTGGTGCTTGCGCAGGTAGCGCATCACCTCAGGGTTGTCGATCAGCTTGCCGATGTAGCCCCGGGCCACCACCAGGTTGAGAATGTCCTCGCCGTAGCTCTGCTCGGCCAACTTGTACTGGTCCTGCAGGTTGGCCATCTCGTGTTCCATGCGTTTCACCTGCTCCTGGGTCACGCCCTTGTCGAGCAAACGCCGCCGTCCAACCACGAGCATCTCAGCGGGCGTGGCCATCAGGAGCGCGCGCACATAGGGCACCGTCAAAGTGTTTGCCGCAATCATCAGTTCCACGCACTCGATCTGACGCGTTGGCTTCATTTGGCGCAAGACCGTGGACACCTCGGTGGAGAACTGGCGGTCCTTCAGAGGGTCCGCCGCCCCGGCACAGATGCCATTGAGCAGGGTGGCCTTTTGCATGAGTTGCCCAGTGTCCACACACAGCGCGCTGGCGAGCCGCTCAGATAGGACACCGCGGTCCAACGCGCGGCGGATCATGTAATGCTCCTGGATCGTCGAAAGACGGGTGACACGATTTTTGTATGCGTAGCTCTCATCGTCCGAGTCGACCAGACAGGGCACATCCGTGCGCTGCAGCTTCTTAAGCACAGCAGCCTCAAGTGCCCGTCCAGAAGAAGATGTTGGCTGGTTTTCCTGTCCACAAGGCCCACTGTGAGCGGCTCGATCAAATCCATCTCTTGGATCGAGGCCAGGATCAACTTGAACTTCTTTGTCTCGGAGACGCCCGCCGGCCAGATATTCGAAGGAAGAATCCGGTCGATGGGCAGTAGCAGCGGCTTAGGGATGAATCCGAGGGAGACGGCCACGTCACTCATCCTGGGATGATGTGGTCTGAACGCCGCCCAGCGGTTCAAGCTGTAGTCGATCGCCCGAGCGGTGGCCGACCCGTCTGGCACCTTCTGCCGCTGCAGGCAAAAGCGCCACTTCGCACTTCGTGCCTTCCTCGAGCGAGCGGCATAGAACAAGCAAGGCAACAAATGAGGGAAAAGCATACTGTCATGCACAGTCGGCATCCACGATGCCGGCTTCCATCCCTGGATATCAACCGGTGCCGACAATCTCGCCATTAGCGGATGCGACGAAAGCCGCTGGTCAGCCCGTGTTGTTGGTCGCTACCCGAGATACGACGTGAACACCCAAAGTGGCCTCGCAAGAGGCGCAAACGCCCGGCGGGCGGGCCTCTTCAGCGCGAAGTAGACCGGAATCGCGACCGCATCGCTTGGTGATGACCTAAGATTCGACGGCGTCGCTCACTGCTTAACAGCTTCTTAGCTCTCGACTTTGATGCCAAGCTTCTTGATCACGGCGCCCCAGGCGCTGCGCTCTTCGGCAAGATACTTCTTTAGGTCGTCGCCAAATATGCCTTCTGGGTCGATGCCGGTTCCGCTGATGCTCGCGAGATAGGACGGGCTGGCGGCAATGTCCCGCATTGCGTCAATGAGTCGATTGGTGATCGCGGGTGGCATCTGAGGCGGGCCTACAAGAGCCGAAAAGCTGGGCGGAGCAAACACGTCGGCAACGCCCTGCTCGGCTAATGTCGGAACATTCGGAAAGTGAGTCACTCGCCGGCTTCCCGTGTACGCAAGTGCTTTCATTTTCCCCGCCTTCACGAGTTCTTGAGCACCTTGGACCGAATTGAAGATGAAAGTCAGATCTCCATTCATCAGGGCAGGGAATACGTGAGCATAGTCCTTATAGGGGACGTGGATCATCTTGATGCCCGTAGCCTGACAGAACATTTCTGCCGTCAGATGCAAAGTGGATCCTTGCCCGCTTGAGCCGAAGGCGAGCTGTCCGGGCTTCGCGCGTGCAGCGGACACAAGATCGGCGATCGAGTTGATTCCGCTGTTTGCACCGGTCAGCAGAAAGTTATTCCAAGTCTGGATGATGCCGAGAAAGGTGAAGGCGGCGGGATCGTATGGTGGTTGTCGCAAGTTGACGCCGGATGTTAGGGTTCCGGATCCCGGCACTCCAAGCGTATAGCCGTCAGGCTTGGCCTTTGCCACATGATTGATCCCGATGGTGCCGCCAGCGCCAAACTTCTGTTCGACCAGGAATGTTCCGCCGAGGCGTTTGCTGAATTCCTGCGCAAGGTATCGGGCATGTGAGTCAACGACGGCTCCGAAAGGAGTGACGATGGTCACTGGACGCGCGGGATAGGTCTCTTGTGCGGCCGCGCGGAGAGGGGCGATGCCACCGATGCCGAACGCTGAAATCGTGCACAGGACGGAACGTCTGGAGGGATGTTGGCTCATGAAAATCTCGCGAGTGAGTGACTAGAAGTGGAGACGAAGATGGCCTCTTCTGGAGGCGGGGATCGGCGACGTGGTCGCTGCGAGCGGCAATCCCACAGCGCATCACCGGCGGAAGCAGCTTCAGCTCATGGTGTGACCGCCATTGACGTCCAGGCACGCACCCGTCACGAAACTCGCATCGTCCGAAGTGAAGAACGCTACGGCGGCGCCAAGCTCGTCTGCTGAACCTGAGCGGCCCATGGGAGTCTTCGCAACGATCGAGTCAAAGACTTCGCTACTTATCTGCTGCGTAAGTAGCGATTTAAATATACCGGGTGCGATCGTGTTGCAGGTGATCCCGGAGCGAGGAAAGTCGTTCGCGATGGAGCGGGTCAGTCCCAGCATCGCAGCCTTTGAGGCTGCGTACGCCGGGCCGGCCTGATTGGGGTTGTAGCGGCCCGCTCGGGAGGAGATGTTGACGATCCGCCCCCAGCCTTGCGACACCATGTTCGGGACGAACTTTTGGGACAACAACATGGGGATCGTCACGTTGATCCAGAAAGCCAGTTCCCAATCTTCAAGGGTGACCTTTGTAACGTCGCTGGTTTGCCCATTCCGTCGGGGGGAGACGCCGGCGTTGTTAACCAAGATCGTAGGTGGTGCCCATCCGTGATCACGGACGGCACTGGCGACGAGATCCGCGCTGCTCTTTTCTCGGAGGTCCACGACCAGTGGAAGCACGTCCTCGCTATTGAGTTCGCCGGCTGCCTCATGCAGTGCCGCTTCGCGCAGATCGACAAGTACCACCCGTCTGCCTTGCCGCAAGAGTTGGCGCGCGATTCCGACGCCAAGGTATCCTGCACCTCCGGTGACAACAGCGGTCCGGCGCGTAAGTGCACTGTTCATCTGCAATTCCCTTCACTTGGCTTACATGCGTTCGTATGACGGTCGGTGGCCGCGAGCTCAGGCAAGCGGGGGCTCGTCCACCAGTCGCCCCGAGGGTGTGCCCACCATGGACGTTCGAAGGAGTTCCCGCTCAGCGTCGGTGGGGTAATCCGCAAGCGCCATGTGAACCGTACAGCGGTTGTCCCACATTAGAAGATCACCGACGCGCCACTTCTGCCGAAGGCAAAACTCTGGGCGCGTTGCGTGTTTGAACAGGTACTCGAGCAACCCCTTGCTCTCTTCACTGCTCATCCCTTCGAAACGCGGACACATCCATTCGCTCACGAACAATGCCTTGCGACCTGTTTCCGGGTGAACCCGGCAAACCGGCTGCAGCACGGGCGGATTCCGCTTCAGCGCGGCTTCTGTACGGTCCCGGGAGGCTCGGAGGTAATCCCCACCGTTGGTCAGGTCATGGACAGCCTCTAGCGGCTCTAGAATTCGCTGCAAGGTCGGCGACAGTGTTTCCCACGCGAGGTACATGTTCGCGAACAGCGTGTCGCCCCCTACCGGCGGCAGCTTCAGGCAGTAGAGGCTCGAGCCGAGCGACGGGCGGGTCGTATAAGAGAGATCGGAGTGCCACTGCTGCCCGAAGATGACACGCTCGCCGCGCACCTTGCTGGCCTTGACGACAAGGAGTTCCGAATGGTCCGGGTGCCGTAATTCCCCAGGGTAGTTGTCATGCGTTGCGAGCGGCGCGAACCGGCCGCTGAACTCGATCAGCTGCTGCGGGGTGAGTTGCTGCCCGCGGAATAGCAGGACTTGATGCCGAAGCCATGCTTCGCGAATCTCGGCAACCTGTTCGTTTTCAAGTCGCTTCGACAAGTCCAGGCCGTGCACTTCGGCGCCGAGCGCGGAAGCAAGGGGGGTGATTTTCATGCGTTACTCTCCGGTTTCGATGCAAAAGTGCTGACGGTAGCCGTCGCGATACCGCTTGCACGAGATGGTCACCGTCGAAAGCGGTGGCACGGTACGGACGACGGTTTATTGAGGCTCGATACCGAGCTTTTTGATGAGGGCTCCTTGGCGCGCCAAGTCGGAAACGGCAAATTCTTTAAAGGCATTGCCGATCAGCGAGATCGGCACATTGCCCGTACGCGTGACTCCAGCGAGAAAATCAGGCGCTTCGGCGATCGTCTGAAGGGTGCTTTCAAGCCGCGCCGTGATCTCCTTGGGGAGACCAGGCGGCCCGACGAGCCCGTAGAAGTTAGGTAGGTCCATATCGGTCAGTCCGATTTCGGCGAACGTTGGCACGCCGGGCAGGTCGGCACTTCGCGCATCGCCTGTGACGGCCAGGGCAGCCAGTCTTCCCGACTTGATCAGCGCCGCGCTGGCGGAAGTGACGCTCATGTAGTAATCGATGTCACCGGCGACGAGCGCCATGGTGAGCGCTTCAGTGCTCTTGAACGGCACGTGTATTGCGTTTGCAATTCCGGCCGACGTGGTGAACCGCTCCACCCCGAGGTGCATGCCGCTACCTACGCCGGGCGAGCCGAAGTTCAGGGAACGCCTCTTGGAAAGCTCAACCAAATCGCGCAAGGACTTCGTTCTGTCCGGTGCCACTATCAGCACGGACGGCGCAGACATCAGGGCTGCCAAGTAGGTCAGGTCCTGCGGCCGATAGCCCACATTCTTGTAGATGTGGGGGGCGATGCTGAGGGTGGAAGGCACGCCGATGCCGAGCGTATAGCCGTCGGGCTTTTGCCTATTCAGGTAGGCGGTCGCAATCGTGCCGCCTGCCCCCAGCTTCTGCTCCACGACGAATGTGGCGCCCAGTCGCTTCGAGAGCTGTTCCGCCACCAGGCGCCCAAACATGTCCACAGAAGAACCGAACGGCGATATGAGCGTCACGACCCTGCTTGCTGGATAGGCGTCCTGCGCTACCGAGTTGCTACTCAACAGAGTCGGCGCGGCGACGGAAGCCAGGCCGAAACCGATATTTTGAAGCGCCGAGCGGCGGGATATTTGACGGGACATGGCGGGCCTAGGTCGGATCGACTATTGAGGCTCAATCCCCAGCTTCTTGATCAAGGCGCCTTGGCGGGCCATGTCTGCAAGCACAAAATCTTTGAAGGCGTTGCCAAGCATCACAGCCGGAACGTTGCCTGTGCGCGTGACAGCAGCGCGAAAATCGGGGGCCTCGCCGATCGCCTGAAGAGTGCTTACAAGCCGCGCAGTGATTTCTTCTGGCATTCCAGGGGGCCCGACCAGCCCGTAGAAGATGGGCAAGTCCATATCCTTCAGCCCGATTTCGGTGAAGGTAGGCACGTTCGGCAGGTCGGGGCTTCGCGAGTCGCCTGTGACGGCCAAGGCAGCCAGTCTTCCGGACTTGACCAGCGCTGCGCTGACGGAAGTGACGCTGATGTAGTAGTCGATGTCACCGGCGATGAGGGCCACGGTGAGCGCTTCCGTGCTCTTGAAGGGGACGTGCACTGCGTTGGCTATGCCTGCTGCGGCAGTGAACCGCTCAACGCCGAGGTGCATGCCGCTGCCTACGCCCGGCGAGCCGAAGTTCAGGGAACGCTTCTTGGAAAGTTCAAGCAATTCGCGCAAGGACTTGATTTTCTCCGGCGCGACCAGCAGCACGGACTGCCCAAACATCAGCGCTGCAAGATAGGTCAGATCCTGCGCCCGATAGGGCAAATTCTTGTAGATGTGGGGGGCGATGCTGACGCTGGAACTTCCTACGATGGCGAGCGTGTGGCCGTCGGGCTTTTGCCTGCTCACGTAAGCCGTGCCAATCGTGCCGCCTGCTCCGAGCTTTTGCTCCACGATGAATGTGCCGCCCAGCCGTTTAGAGAGCTGCTCCGTAACCATGCGTCCGAACATGTCGACAGAAGAACCGAATGGTGAAATGAGCGTCACGACCTTGCCGCCGGGGTAGGCGTCCTGCGCTACCGAGTTGCCTGACCAAATCGTCGGCGCTGCTACGGAAGCTAAGCCGATGCCGATGTTCTGAATGGCACTGCGCCGGGAGAGTGGATGGGACATATCGAAGCCTTTCTGTGGAGCGGCGCTTGACGAGCTGCCGGCGTTGTTGCTCAAGGGGCCAGGGCGGTCGGGTCTTTTCATTTGCTCTAGCATCCTGAGCGTTTGCTTAGTGTTGGTGGCGTTGGCGGACTTGTCAACGCCCGGGATGTCGGGACTAACCCTTGCGTGCCGGCCGGGTCGCCTCTGGACCTTTGCTCCGCCGAGCGCGGTCAATCCTCGCCTCGCCGCTCGGCTATCCCCCAGCCAGCATCAGCTGCCCTTCGACGCGAGGGGTGCTTAGGGTTTCCCCGAGTGATGACGCAGGGTGCGAAAGCTTGTACTATTAAAGCGATCGCTTGGTTACGACAAGCATTCGTACTCCGGCGGTGTTCGTCCACCTGAACCAATTCCTCGACAAGGAAGCGATACATGACACGCAATACAGCAGCAGATTCTTCGCCCAAGGCGGGCACCACCTACGAAGCGCTGGTGATCGGCGCCGGCTTCGCTGGCCTGGGCATGCTTTGGCAGCTCAAGGAGATGAACATCTCCGCCCACTGCCTGGAAGCCGGAACGGATGTCGGGGGGACGTGGTACTGGAACAGGTACCCCGGCGCGAGGACTGACAGCGAGGCTTGGTACTACTGCTACTCGTTTTCCAAAGAGCTCAATCAAGAGTGGAAATGGACCGAGAGATACCCGCCTCAGACGGAGGTGAAGAGCTACCTCACGCACGTGGCGAACAAGTTTGATCTGAAGCGCTCCATCACCTTCAACACCCGAGTGAAGAAGGCCACCTACGACGAAGCACAGAAACTTTGGATCGTTGTCACCGAGAGTGGAGCTCAATACAAGGCGAAGTACCTGATCTCCGCAATGGGGATCCTGTCGTCCGTTTTTGTGCCGCCGTTCCCCGGGTTCAAGGACTTCAAGGGCAATTGCTACCTCACGGCGCGCTGGCCGCAACAGGATCCGGATTTCACCGGCAGGAGGGTGGGCCTGATCGGCACCGGTGCAACCGGCGTGCAGATCACGCCCCATCTGGCTGAGAAGAGCAAGAGCCTGACGGTGTTCCAGCGCACCCCGAACTACGTGGTTCCGGCGCAGAACCATTCCCTGTCTGAGGCGTTCCTTAACAACATCAAGAGCAGGTACCCGGAGATCTGGCAGCAGGTGGATCGGCATGCGTTTGCCATGCCATTCGAAGTGACTGGCCGGCTCGCCAGCCAGTACACCCCGCAACAGCGGAACGAGATTTTCGAAGAAGGGTGGCGCAGGGGCGGTTTCCGATTCCTGTTCGAGACCTTCGATGACGTCCTCGTCGACAAGGACGCCAACCAAGCGGCCAGCGAGTTCATTCGCAACAAGATCAAGAGCATCGTCAAGGATCCAAAGACCGCCGAGCTTCTGTGCCCCCGCGGATACCCGTACGGTTCCAAGCGCCCGCCCGCGGGCCACGGTTACTACGAGACCTTCAACAGGGACAACGTGTCCCTGGTCGATATTTCGAAGAACGCCATCAGCCGCATCGTCCCGGACGGAATCGAGCTGCAGGACGGCACGCGCTACCAGTTGGACGATATCGTCGTTGCGACCGGGTTCGACGCATTCACCGGTGCCCTGGTGGATGTCGACATCCGCGGCAAGGCCGGTGTGTCGCTCGCTGACAAATGGAAGGAAGGGCCGCGGACACTGTTCGGCGTTGCCACCAGTGGCTTCCCCAACTTCTTCATGATTACGGGACCGCTGAGCACGTTTGGCAATGTCCCGTCGACCATCGAAAGCAACATCCGGTGGATTGCCGGCGCGCTCAGCCACATGAAATCCCGGAGTCTTGATTCCATGGATGTGAGCGAGCAGGCAGAGGAGGGATGGGTCAAGGCAACGCAAGAGGCGATCGATTCCACGCTGATCCCCGACGGCGCGCGAGCGAACTCGTGGATCGTCGGCGCCAATATCCCGGGCAAGAAGGTGACGCCGGTGGCGTTCCTCGGCGGTTACAACAACTACGTCGACAGGCTGCGAGCTGAGGGTGCGCAATACCCCAGCTTCAGTTTCCAGTGAGCGACTCGCACCCCGTTACGCGCATGTTCAAGCTTGACGACAAGGTCTGCATCGTTACCGGCTCCACCCGCGGCATCGGAAAGGCGGTGGCCACCGCCTTTGCCCACCAAGGTGCGAAGGTAGTCATCTCCTCGCGGAAGCCGGAAGAGTGCCGATCGGTTGCCGCGGAGATCAATGCGGCCGTGGAAAGGGACGCTGCGATTTCGATCAGCGCCAACATCAGTTCCAAGGACGATCTTCACAACCTCGTGTCCCGCACCGTGGCCTTGCTGGGCCGGGTTGACGTTCTCGTGTGCAACGCGGCCAGCAACCCTGCGTATGGCGCAATGGCACAGGTGACCGACGCGCAGTTCCAGAAGCTGTTCGAAGCCAACATCCTCTCGACCCACCGGTTGATCCAGTTGGTCTCGGCTCACATGATGGAGCAAAAGAGTGGTTCCGTCATCGTGATGTCTTCCATCGGCGGTCAACGCGGTTCCACACTGATCGGCGCTTACAACGTGACCAAGGCGGCGGATGTGCAAATCGTCCGCAACATGGCGCAGGAACTGGGACCGCACGGAATTCGCGTGAACGCGATTTCTCCCGGCTTGATCAAGACGGACTTCGCGCGACCGCTCTGGGATACGCCGGAACTCGCAGATAAGTTTCGCCGGGGATCGGCCTTAGGCCGAATCGGCGAGCCCTCAGACATCGCCGGCGCCGCCGTGTTCCTGGCAGCGGACGAGTCCTCCTTCGTCACCGGCCACAACCTAGTCGTCGATGGCGGCGTCACGATCATCGGCGACTAAACCCACGGGGCCTCGCGCGCTCCGGCTTGCGGGGCAAGCAGCGCTGCGGGCGCCTGGGCCGACAGCCATCTCGAAGAAATCCATGATCAAAGGAACGCAGCGTGACAGCTGAATACAAGGTACTCGGCGACGTGGCAGTGATCACTCTCGCTGCTCCGCCGGTGAACGCACTCGGCTACGCCACCCGCGTCGGTATCACGGAAGGGCTCTTCCGAGCCTCCATGGATGCCCGCATCAAGGCCGTGGTGATTATCGGGGCGGGCAACGCTTTCTCGGGCGGCTCCGACATCAAGGAATTCGGAACGCCGAAGGCACTGCAGGAGCCAAACCTGCTGAGCGTCATCCTCGCGCTGGAGGCCTCCACGAAGCCCGTCGTGGCGGCGATTCATTCGCTCTGCATGGGCGGAGGTCTCGAGCTGGCCATGGGATGCCACTACCGCATCGCGGCGCCGGGCGCCAGCATCGCCTTGCCCGAAGTGAAGCTGGGATTGCTTCCCGGTGCCGGCGGCACGCAGCGGCTGCCGAGAGTGCTCGGTGTCGAAAACGCGCTCAACATGATTGTGAGCGGCGAGCCGGTCAAGAGCGAGGTGCTCGCGTCATTGCCTGGCCAGAAGCTCTTTGACAAGCTCGCCCCGTCGCCCGGGTCGCTGCTCGATCAGGCCATCGACTTTGCGAGATCCGTGGTCACCCGCGAAGGCGAGCTTCCTCGGGTGCGAAAACTTCCCTGTGGGCATCCCCAGGGAGACGCCTATTTCCAGTTTGCAAGGAACACGGTGGCAGCGGTGTCCGTGAACTACCCCGCACCACTTCAATGCGTAAACGCCGTCGAGGCGGCCACGAAGATGACGTTCGACGACGGCATGGCCGAGGAACGCCGGATCTTTACCGCATTGATGTCGACTCCGGAATCGGCGTCGCTGCGCCACTCGTTCATGGCGCAGCGTGCAGCGTCCCGCATCCCTGACGTCCCCGACGACACGCCCCAGCGCCCGGTCACCTCCGTCGGCGTCGTCGGCGCCGGCACCATGGGTGCGGGCATCGCGATGAACTTCCTCAACGCCGGAATTCCCGTCAAGTTGCTCGAAATGAAGCAGGAGGCACTCGACCGAGGAATTGCGAGCATCCGCCAGAATTTCGAGGCCTGGATCAGCAGGCGCAGGCTCAAGGAGCATGAGTACGAGCAACGCATCGCCTTGCTGTCCGCCACCCTGGACTATGAGGATCTGAAGGACGCCGATCTCGTCATCGAGGCAGTCTTCGAGGATCTCGACGTCAAGGAACAGGTGTTCAAGGCACTGGACCGCGTCGCCAAACCGGGTGCCATTCTGGCCACGAACACTTCCACCCTCGACGTCGACAAGATTGCCGCCTTCACCTCGCGTCCGCAGGATGTCGTGGGCATGCACTTCTTCAGCCCGGCCCAGGTAATGAAGCTGCTCGAAGTGGTGCGTGGCAGGGAGACGGCAAAAGACGTGCTGGCGACCGTCATGGCGCTGGCGAAAAGGATCAACAAAACCGCGGTCGTCTCCGGGGTATGCGATGGCTTTATCGGCAACCGCATGATCGAGCAGTACACGCGTCAAGCCGGCTTCTTGCTTGATGAAGGCGCGACGCCACAGCAGGTCGATCGAGCCATCGAGAAGTTTGGCTTTGCGATGGGTCCCTTTCGCATGAGCGACCTGGCTGGTAACGACATCGGCTGGGCCATTCGCAAGCGTCGCGCCGTGGAGCGGCCGGCGATGAAATACAGCCGCACCGCGGACAAGCTCTGTGAACTAGGCAGACTCGGGCAGAAGACCGGGGCAGGGTGGTACGACTACCGTCCGGGGAAACGCGACGCAATCCCCTCACCGGTGGTCGAGAGGATGCTCGAAAAGTGCCGCGCGGAGCTGGGCGGTCCTGTGCGCCCGATCTCGGACGAAGAGATCGTGCAGCGCCTGGTCTATGCGCTGGTCAACGAAGGCGCTCGTATCCTCGAGGAAGGCATTGCTTCCAGGGCGGGGGACATCGACATGGTCTACCTCGCCGGCTACGGTTTTCCGGCGTGGCGCGGGGGACCGATGCACTACGCCAACGAGGTGGGGTTGTTCAACGTCGCAGAGGCGATGAAGCGGTTCGCGACGAATCCCCGCGACGATGCGACCTTCTGGGAGCCGGCGCCGCTGCTGCGCAAGTGCGTCGCGGACGGCCAGCAGTTCGGCTGAACAGTACAGCCGCGCAGCCCTGATCACGGCGGTCGACAAGACACGCGGCTCTCATTCACATTCCTAAGGACTCTCCATGACCCGCGCTGTCATTGTCTCCACCGCTCGCACCCCGCTTGGCAAAAGCTGGAAAGGCGCTTTCAACATGACGCATGGCGCCACGCTCGGCGGCCATGCCGTGCACCACGCGGTGGCGCGCGCCGGCATCGAGCCGGCGGAGGTCGAAGACGTCATCATGGGGTGCTCGAACCCGGAGGGCGCAACGGGCAACAACATCGCGCGCCAGATCGCGCTGCGCGCCGGCCTGCCTGTCAGCACCTCGGGCATGACGATCAACCGCTTCTGCTCCACGGGCCTCCAGACCATCGCTCTCGCTGCGCAGCGCATTCAGGTGGGCGAGGGCGAGGTCTACGTGGCTGGCGGGGTGGAGAGCATCTCCTGCGTGCAAAAGGAGATGAACCAGCACATGGCGACCGACCCCTGGCTCCTCCAGCACAAGCCAGAGATCTATTGGTCCATGCTGCAGACCGCCGAACAGGTCGCCAAGCGGTACGACATCGGCCGCGACGCAATGGACGAGTACGGTGCTGCGAGCCAACAGCGGGCTGCTGCAGCTCTCGACAAAGGGCTGTTCAAGGACGAGATCGCCCCGATCACGGTGGTGGCCGGAGTCGCCGACCCGGTCGCGGGGATGCGCACGAAGGAAGTGATGGTGGAGAACGATGAAGGCATCCGCCCGGGGACAACCAAGGAGGGCATCAGTGGCATCCGCTCAGCCCTGCCTGGCGGACTGATCTCGGCGGGGAATGCCAGTCAGTTCTCCGATGGCGGCGGCGCATGCGTGTTGGTCCAAGAGACATACGCTGAAAGAAGGGGTCTGAAGCCGCTCGGGCGGTTTCTCGGATTCGCTGTGGCCGGGTGCGAACCCGATGAGATGGGCATCGGGCCGGTGTTCGCAGTTCCGAAGGTCCTCAAGCGGCTGGGACTGAAGATGGACGACATTGACCTTTGGGAACTCAACGAAGCTTTCGCAGTGCAGGTGATCTACTGCCGCGACAAGCTGGGCATTCCGGCGGATCGGCTCAACGTAAACGGCGGCGCAATCGCGGTGGGCCACCCGTACGGGGTGAGCGGGCAACGCCTGACCGGACACGCGCTGATCGAAGGGAAGCGGAGGGGCGCAAAGAAGGTCGTCGTGACGATGTGCGTCGGCGGCGGGATGGGCGCGGCTGGCGTGTTCGAGGTTCTGTAGCATGCACCGCATCCTCCAAGACAAGGTGGCGATCGTGACCGGCGCGGGCCGCGGGCTGGGCCGGGCGCATGCCCTGGAACTTGCCAGGCACGGCGCTCGTGTGGTTGTGAACGATCTCGGCGCCGACCAAGCCGGCTCTCCAGGCGCCGCAGTCGCCGCCGAAATCAGGAAGCTGGGCGGCGAAGCACTGGCAAACGGCGCCGACGTGACGCAGCCCGACCAGGTCGAGGCGATGGTCGCCCAGGGTGAGGCCGAGTGGGGCCGCATCGACATCCTGGTTAACAACGCAGGGATCCTGCGTGACAAGACTTTTGCCAAGATGCCGTTGGCCGATTTCCGCCTGGTTCTCGATGTCCACGTCATGGGGGCAGTCCACTGTACTCAGGCCGTGTGGAACCGGATGCGGGCCCGCAACCACGGTCGGATCGTCTTCACGACCTCGTCGTCCGGCCTGTACGGAAGCTTCGGACAGGCCAACTACGCGGCAGCGAAGATGGCGCTCGTCGGCCTGATGCAGACACTCGCCCTGGAGGGCGAGAAGCACGACATTCGCGTCAACTGCCTCGCACCGACTGCAGCCACAGTCATGACCGAGGGCATTCTTTCTCCTGACGCGCTCGCAGCGCTTTCGCCCGAGAAAGTGAGTCCGGGGCTGGTGGCACTGGTAGCAAATGACGCGCCAACACGCGCCATCCTGCTGGCCGGTGCGGGAAGCTACGAGTGCGCACACGTGACGATGACGAGAGGGATCCACATCGCCGATGCCGCGCGCGCGGCGGAAGAGGTCGGCCTGCGATTTGCGGAAATCCGCGACCGCGACGGCGAAATTGTTCCCGAATCGGGCTGGCAGCAGTACCGGCTCGAATTGGATAAGGTAGGCGCAGTGTCCGGTTCCGGCTTTGAAGTCTGAGTACCACTCGAAAGTCACTCATGAGCCTGCGACCGACGCTCGACTTCCTCCTCTACGGCTGGCTCGACATCGAGCGGCTCAACCAGCGCCCGCGCTTCGCCGACCACTCGCGGGAAACCTTCGACGCGGTGCTCGACACCTGCGAGCGCATCGCGCGCGACAAGTACGCGCCGAACAACCGCATCGTCGACACGCAGGAGCCTAGGTTCGACGGCGAAAAGGTCATCCAACCGCAGGCCACGCACGATGCGCACAAGGCCTTCGTCGACTCGGGCATGCTCAGTGCTGCCCAGGATTACGAGGTCGGGGGTATGCAGCTGCCGTACACGGTCCAGACCGCTGCGAACAGCTTCTTTTCGATGGCATCGGCCAGCATCGGCTCTCACATGCTGACCAGCGGCAATGCGAACCTGCTGATGGTGCACGGGACACCAATGCAGCAGGCGGTGTTCGCGAGGAACGAGTTCTCGGGCCGGTGGGCGGGCACGATGTGCCTGTCGGAGCCGCAGGCGGGCTCCAGCCTCAGCGACGTGGCGACGCGCGCGGTGCCGGACGGCCCAAACTTTCAGCTCGATCCGCTGGGCCACCGATACCGGCTCACGGGCAACAAGATGTGGATTTCTGCCGGCGACCATGAGCTGACGGAAAACATCGTGCACATCGTGCTGGCGAAAATCCCCGACGAGCACGGAAAGCTGGTTCCCGGTACCCGCGGGCTCTCGTTGTTCATCGTGCCCAAGTGGCTAGTGGCGGTGAAGGACCCTCGACCCGGTTCTTCGCCCCGCAAAGAGGAAGGCGCGGACGAAATGCCAGTTGCGCTGGCCGGCAGGAACGACGTCGCCCTGGCGGGCTTGAACCACAAGCTTGGCTGGCGCGGAACCACGAATGCCTTGCTCAATTTCGGCGAGGGCAGATTTCTGGTCGACGGCAAGCCCGGGGCGGTAGGCTATCTGGTCGGCCAGCCGGGCAAGGGCCTCCATTGCATGTTCCACATGATGAACGAGGCCCGCATCGGCGTGGGCATCGCGGCGACGATGCTCGGCATGGCTGGCTATTACGCTTCGCTCGACTACGCAAAGAGCCGGCCCCAGGGGCGGCCCGTCGGACCCGGGGGCAAGGATGCAGCGACACCGCAAGTGCGCATCATCGAGCACGCCGATGTCCGCCGCATGCTGCTGGCGCAGAAGTCCTACTGCGAAGGCGCATTGGCGCTCGAGCTCTACTGCGCACGCCTCGTCGACGAACAGAAGACAGGGAACCCCGAAGAAGCAGACGAATCTCGCCTGTTGCTCGAGGTGCTCACCCCCATCGCGAAGAGCTGGCCGAGCGAATGGTGCCTCGAGGCCAACTCCCTCGCCATCCAGGTGCACGGCGGATATGGCTACACCCGCGACTTTCCAGTGGAACAGTACTGGCGGGACAACCGCCTGAACATGATTCACGAAGGCACGCACGGCATCCAGGCGGCCGACCTGCTGGGGCGCAAGGTGCTGATGGAGGATGGTCGGGGGATGCAACTCGTGGCGACGCGCATGCGCGCAACCATCGCACGGGCGCGGTCCGTGCCGGTACTTGCCGGTCACTCCAGCGCGCTGGAGGACGCCTTGCAACGAATCCTCGGTGCTACGCGCGCCGCGTGGGCGACAGGAAACGCCCGGGAAGCGCTGGCCAACGCCGTGCCGTACATGCAGGCGTTCGGACACGGGGTACTTGCGTGGATCTGGCTGGATGTTGCCGAACGCGCGCTGCGTGGAGATCCCTCGGGGGTTCTACCAGCCACCCTCGGCCGCCTGGGGGCGACCGACTATTTCTTCCATTACGAACTGCCGAAGTTGGGAGCTTGGCTAAACGTCGTGGAACGTCTCGATGGAACTTGTGCCAGGCTTCCGGAGGAAGCCTTTTGAAGGTCGTTTCGTCGAAGAGCCAGTTCGTTTTCAGTCGAGCGCGCACGCAGCCATGCCCCGCAGTGAGTCTGGATTGCCGTATCTATCCCTTGTCACAACTGATGCGCTGATCCTCCTCGCAAGCGGGCGCCAGTTGCGCCGCCCAATCTCAGTCTGTTCACCTGCGCTTTCATCCCTCTGCATCCGGTTCCTCCACACCGGCCACGCCACGCCTGGGAGGGTGCGGGGGGCTCGAAGGCGCCGAGTGCTCCAGAACTCTCGTGATCTGATGCCCGCCAGCAATGAAGGCCATCAGGCGAATTTGGCTACGTAAGCGTCCGGGCAACCCGTCTTGATTGCCGCCGCTGCGACTAGGAGCATCGTGTTCACTACTCCACTTACTTCTTGGCGGACACGTGAACACTATCGAGGCTGCTGCGGTGAAGGGGGATCGGCGCCACCGGCGCCGCCACAGCGACGAGTTCAAGGCGAACCTGATTGCCGCCTGCTCTCGACCTGGTGTATCGATCGCCTCGGTGGCCCTGGCCAACGGCATCAACGCCAATCTGCTGCGGCGCTGGGTGATCGAAGGCGGTCAACGGCTGCCCAGTCCCGACTGCGCGGACAGGGCTGTCGACTTGCCGCGAGAACAGGGCAAGGCGGCCTTCGTACCGGTGCAGCTCGATGCCGCGCAGTCTTCACCGGCGCCGGACATCCGCATCGAACTCAAGCGCGGCGCGACCACAGTTGTCGTGCACTGGCCTTGTGGTGCTGCGGCGGCGAGCGCCGTCTGGCTTCGCGAGATCCTGCGTTGATACGGATCGAGTCGATCTGGATGGCGGTCCAACCGCTGGACATGCGCGCCGGCACCGAGGCTGCCCTGGCTCGTGTCGTGTTGGTCTTCGTCGCGGCGCGCCCGCACCACGCCTACTTGTTCGCCAATCGGCGTGCCAACCGTATGAAGGTTCTGGTGCACGACGGCATCGGTGTTTGGCTGGCAGCCAGGCGGCTGAACAGCGGCAAGTTTGCCTGGCCCAAGAACATCGACGGGACGCTGACACTGAGCCGGGCGCAGTTCGATGCCCTGGTGCTGGGACTTCCCTGGCAACTCGTCGGTGAGGCCGGTGTGATCACCACGTTGTAGCGCGTCCATTGCGGTATCTGCCGATGGCGCATGGTGACGCTGCCGGCACGATCACAGTCCGTGATCGCCGATGACATCGACACGCTGGACCCGCAAGAGCTTCGCGAGAGGCTGCGCAAAGCCGATGCGCAGGTGGCATTCCAGAAGGCGGTCATGGACAAGCTCACGCACGAGAACGCGATCCTCAAGCGACTGAAGTTCGCCGCCAAGAGCGAGGCGTACAACGCCGAGCAGAAGAGCTTGCTCGAAGAGACGCTGGACACCGATCTGGCCGCCGTCGCTGCGGAGATCGAAGCGCTGCAGGGAACAAGGCCACCGGCTGAGCGGCAACAGGCCAAGCGCGAGAAGCTGCCCGCAAACCTGCCGCGTCGCGAGATCCACCACGAACCGGAGAACACCACTTGCGGGTGCGGCGCGCCGTTGCAGCGCATCGGCGAGGACGTGGCCGAGAAGCTGGACTACCAGCCGGGCGTGTTCACGGTCCAGCGCCACATCCGTGGCAAGTGGGTGTGCAGGTGCTGCGAGAGGATCACTCAGGCACCCGTGCCTGCGCACGTCATCGACAAGGGCATGCTGACCGCCGGCCTGTTGGCGCAGGTACTCGTGGCCAAGTACCTGGACCACCTGCCGCTGTACCGGCAGGAAGCGGTCTTCGAGCGCGCGGGCCACGTCATCGCCCGCTCGACACTGGCGCAGTGGGTAGGTGAATGCGGCATACAGCTTCAGCCGCTCGTAGACGCGCTGGCGGCAGAACTCCTGCGACACGATGTGCTGCACGCTGACGAGACCCCTGTGGCGATGCTCAAGCCTGGAGCCGGCAAGACGCATCGGGCGTACCTGTGGAGCTACTGCACGACGCAGTTCAACCCGATCAAGGGCGTCGTGTTCGACTTCGCCGAGAGCCGGGGCGGCCAGCACGTGCGTGAATTCCTCAAACTGGGTGCAGGCGTCGAGCCCGGCTGGCAGGGCAAGCTCGTCACCGATGACTTCAGCGGCTACAAGGCCTGCTTCGAGCTCGGGGTGACCGAGGTCGGGTGTATGGCGCATGCTCGACGCAAGTTCCATGAACTCTGGGTCAACCACGGCAGCGCGGTGGGCGAACAGGCACTGAAGTTCTTCGGCGAGCTGTACAACGTCGAGCGCGAGGCATCCCAGGCCGACAGAGACAGCAGACTTCAACTCCGAAGGCGACGATCGAGGCCGGTGGCCGATGCGCTGCACCAGTGGATGCGCCAGCAGCGCCAGAAGATCCCCGACGGGTCAGCGACGGCCAAGGCGATCGACTACAACCTGAAGAGGTGGGATGCGCTCACGCGCTTCCTGGAGGACGGTGACCTGCCGATCGACAACAACTGGGTAGAAAACCGCATCCGGCCCATCGCGCTGGGGCGGCAGAACTGGTTGTTTGCAGGCTCACTGCGGGCAGGCAAACGAGCGGCCGCCGTCATGAGCCTGATCCACTCGGCCAAGGTCCGCTGCCAGGCTCTCCGCGAGCAGGCGCCCCAGTCCGTCCGTAGGCCCCCCTGCGCTGTAGGGAATGACAAGTTCGACAGCTTTGGAGGGATAACTTTGAGCGGCAGCCGTAGCACCAGCAGTCATCGGCTCAAGCAGACCAGTACCAAGCAGCGCCGCCGACCGCATGAGAGCGCTACGCCGAGTGAGGGGGAAGTTCATGCCAGGCTTTCGATAAGTAATCGCGTTGATACTAAGCGTGTGCATGCAAAAAAAATGATATTCGCTGTCTCAAAAAAAGCAATCGCTTATGATCCTAAGCGAGCTTCGACTGAACGTCACGCTTCGGAGGCTAGGGACAAACCCTCGCCTGCGGGAGCGAATGTTGCGTGGCTCGGCCTCGCAATGGGGCTTCCGGCCGCGCGACACCTGAACTGCTCCGAGGGTTGTCCCTACCGGAAACAACATGACTTTCGAAAAGCATGGACGTATGATTCTAAGCGGACGCTTTGTGTCTGAGAGCGATTGAGTGCGTGAGGTGGATGAATGCTCGACATCCGCGCCCTCCCTGCTGAGCTCGCTTTCCAACCGTTCCACCCTCACCAGGACCTGTACACCATGCCCCACACCGAACACCCCACCCCTTGGCTGGCGCGAGACCTGCAGCGCGATTCCAGCTGGATCCACAAGCTGTCGGAGAACCTGGTCGCCGAGTTGCGGGCTGCCGTACGTCATGCATCGAGTGTGAACAAGCAGTTCCTCGAGATGACACAGCAGGACTTCCCGTTGAATGCTGCTGCGGTCACGGAGATTCGCGACGCATTTTCGGCCGTGCAGCGCCGATGGGGCCTGTGCCTGATGAGGGGGTTCCCGGTTCGCGAGTGGTCGGAAACAGAAAGCCGCCTCGCGTTGTGGGGGCTTGCATTGCATGTAGGTGTCCCACGCCCCCAGAACAAGAACAGCGACGTCCTAAACGACGTGCGGGACGAGGGCAACCAGTACCGCACACGCGAGGGTCGGGGCTACAACACGAATTCCAAGCTCGATTTCCACATCGACCTGTGCGACGTCGTCGCGCTCCTGTGCCGACGCGCGGCGCGCAAGGGTGGCCGCAGCCTGATCGCCAGTTCACTGGCGGTCGTGGATGAATTAACCCGCGTTCATCCGGAGTGCGCCAATGCCCTGCTGCAGCCGTTCGCAATGAGCCGGGTTGGTGCCCAGGGGAAGGGAGAGCCGCCCGTCTACCTGTCGTCGCTGACGGGTGTCGTGAATGGAATCCGCGCGTTCCGGATCAACCGACATTCCATCGAGCGCGGGCAGCTCGATTTCCCGGATGTACCCCGGCTCACCGCCATGCAGATGGAAGCCGTGGATACGGTGGAGCGCTTGCTGGCGGATGAGCGCTTCTGCTATTCGATGGACTTGCAGGAGGGTGATCTCCAACTCCTCAACAACTATGTGGTCGTCCACTCGCGGACCGATTTTGAAGACTTCGACGAACCGGACGAGAAGCGCCACTTGCTCAGGCTGTGGATGGCTGTGCCCGATTCGCAGCCGCTGCCCGAGGACTGGCGGGATGCGTTCCACGATGTGCGGGCGGGCGCCGTCCGCGGCGGCTTGAGAGGAGGGCAGATCACCCCCGCCTTCCTCGCATTCGAGCGGAGGCAGGCCGAAGCATTCGACATGCCGAACACTTATGTGAGCTAGTGGGAACAGCAACGCATGGACGAGGGATCATCATGAGTTCTGGGGCGCAATTGAGGGAACGCATGGCTTCGGCGCCAGTGATTGCAGCGGCGTGCTACGACGCGCTTTCTGCGCGCATCGCCGAAGTCGTCGGCTTCGATGCACTGTACTTGAGCGGGATGGGCGTCGAGGTCAGTCAGCTCGGTGCCCCGGACATCGGGCTGGTCACCATGTCGGAGCTGGCCAGCCATGCTGCACGCGTGGTCGACGCCGTGCAGTTGCCGGTGGTGGCGGACATCGATGCCGGCTTTGGCGGGAGCATCAATGTGTACCGCACCGTGAGAACCATGGAACGCGCGGGCATCGCCGGCCTGCAGATAGAAGACCAGGTTCAACCCAAGAAATGCCCGATACTCCCGGGCCGCGCCGTCGTCAGCCGCGAGGCGGCGCTGGATCGTCTGAAAGCGGCGCTGGATGCGCGCCGAAGTTCCGACCTGGTCATCATCGCGCGAACCGACGCCGACGTGAACTCGCTGCAGGAGACCTTGGAGCGTTGTGAGATGTTCAGGGAGGCCGGTGCCGACGTGGTGATGCCGATGTATGGCGAATTTATCAAGGGGCTGTCGCCGGTGGAACAGATGGACTTCCTCCGCAAGATGTGTGCGCGCATCCGCGGCCCGGTCATGGCGCAGGGGTCGCTACCCCCTCCAGGCTTCACGGCCGATGACCTCGCGGCGGCAGGCTTCCGCTTCGTCATGTTCGCCTCCTCGGCCGTCCTGACGACGGTCAATAGCTTGGCCAAGCTGTATCGCGGGATCAAGGAATCAGGGGTCGACGACCGACGCTACAAGGATGGCGAATTCCCCATGCTGCTCGATGTCTTCAAGGCGTTGCACCTGGACCGATACAACGCCATCGATGGTGGTTGACTGTCGGAGCGCGCGTCTACCCCGGCGCCTCATCAGGCGTCATCTGTTTCCCCAACTGTGATTTCTGGAGCATCTCATGACAAGATTCCAAGCAGACAGCTTCACGCCGGAGCGAGTAGTTGACCGTCTCGCCATCCAGGACCTGATCCACCGCTGGTGTAGTGCGGTCGATCGCCTCGACTTCGAGGCGATGCGAGACATCTTCCACCCTGAAGCGATCGACGACCACAATCGCTATAGCGGTGACATCCCGGGACTGCTCAAATGGATCGAGGAGCGCCACCGGCCGATGCCCTTTTCGATGCATATGGTCGGCAACATGGTGATCGAGTTTGCAAGCCCGGAACTCGCGCTTTCGGAGACGTACGTCTGGTACATCCAGCGGTATCCGCCTGAAGCGAAGGAATCGCTAATCGCGCTGACCAATGGCGCGTCCGCAAAGGCTGACACCGGGATGGACCTGATGGGATGTGCGCGCTACATCGATCGAGTCGAGAAACGCGACGGGAAATGGCGCATTCTCAGGCGAACAGCCGTAGCTGACTGGAAAGGCGTCCAGCCCTTCGACAGCGACGCACCAGCTCCCTTGCCGCACTGGAACATCGGCCGACGCGACAAGCAGGATCCTCTATACCGTGAACGCGCCGCAGTCGGTTTGCCTGGCGCCTAGCTCCCGGACCGCCGTCAATGCAACAGGCATGCTAAGTGATCCGCACGCCTGCCGGGGGCCGTGACGCGCCCCCGGTGAGTGGAATCTCAGCGTTGCCGCGATCCGGCCGCCCTGACTTTGGAGGCGGCCGCCATATTCGCATCCGCACCCACCATCCGGAACACGATGTGCGTGTACTGCTCCCCGAGCGCATCCGGCGTCAATGCTCCGGTATCGGAGAACCAGCGCGCCACGGAACTGCACAACGCGAGAATACTCGTGCACATGATGCGCGGATCCGCGATGTCGAAACACTTTGCCTTGCACCCTTCCACAAGCGTGTCGCAGAACAAGGATTCAATTTCCTTGCCGATGTCGTCGATGGACTGCCGGTATTCGGCGTTCAGGAAGCGAAATTCGGTCGTGGCAACTCGCAACGGTCGCCGCATGATCGCGTGACAAACCACGTGGAGCTTCACCAGAGCCGCGAGGCGCTCTTGCGGATCTGGAAAACTCCTTGCCGTACTGACAAGTTCCTCGGTGATCCATTCGCCGACGATCCTGATGATCGTAAAGAGAACTTGTTCCTTGGTGCTGAAATGCGTGTAAACAGCAGCGGGGCTCATGTTCGCGCGATCCGCGATGTCGCGGGTACTAGAGCCGTGGTAACCGCGATCGGAAAAGCACTCGGTGGCCGCGACCAGGATGTTTCGCAAGGATTCCACATGAGTGCGCGCGCCGAAGAGCTCCTCCGGCGTCCGAGGAAACTGGGTTCGGGGCCTCAGCCGCGCGTACAGGCGCTGACTCTTGCGATCTTCATCACTCATGGTGCTTACAACCCGTCCGGGTTGCGGTTGAATGTGCTGGGCCATACGCCGCGATTATAGCGATCACTCAGACGAGTCTAGCGATTGCTTTATAGTTTTGAGCATTGCCCCAAACGCGTGTGCGCTTCTCGCTTCTCCATCCCCGGTCGCCAAAGACGGCACGGCTGATCGACCGTCCATGGTGATGCCGCACTGCTTCCGAGGGTAACTCCCTAAAGGCGGCGTTTGACTACGGGCCGGGCGACGGTTAACATAAGCAATCGCTTAGAAACTATTAGCAGACGATTCCAAAAGCGAAGCGGTGGATGCGCATTCAGCACTGCCCGATGCCATAAACACGGTTGCGAAAGGTGTCTCTCAATGTCGGTACTGCTTACAGAAGTTCGAGAGTTCGTGGGTGTCATGACCCTGAACAGGCCCGAAAAACACAATGCCATGAACGCCGAGATGTTCGTGAGGATGGCCGAGACGTGGGAGGCCTGGGCGACGGATCCGAACGTCCGCTGTGCTGTTATCACGGGCGCGGGAGAGCGGGCCTTTTCCGCCGGCGGTGACCTCGGTTCGTTGATCCCCGTTCTGACGCGGGCGCGGCCGCCGCAAGATCAGTTCGAAGCGACCTTGCTGGAAACGCATCCGCGCGTACGCGACGTTGCAATGCTTCGCACGTTCTTTCCCAAGCCCGTGATTGCCGCCATCAACGGATTCTGCATCGCGGGTGGCACGGAAGTCATCGAGGGAACGGACATCCGCATCTGCACGGAAAGCGCCACGTTCGGCCTGCCCGAGGTAAAGCGCGCCATCCTGCCTGCGGGCGGGTCGCTGGTGCGTCTTACGCGCCAGATGCCGTTTTGCAGGGCGATGGAGGTGATTCTCACCGGCCGGTCGATCACGGCCCAGGAGGCACTCGAATACGGCTTCGTCAATTACGTGACCCCGCGGGAGCAACTCCTTGCCAAGGCCATGGAGATCGCCCGGGAGATCAGCGAGAACGGCCCCTTGGCGGTCGCCGCAGCCAAGAAGGCAATGATCGAGACATCGGGGATGCCTCTCGAGCAGGCCTACCTCATCGAGGACAAGGCCTGGGACGTTGTCGCCAACTCGGAAGATGCGAAAGAGGGGCCCCTCGCATTCATGGAAAAACGGCGCCCCGTCTACCGGGGTTGCTAAGGAAGCAGATGAACAAACTCTCCGACAAATCGTGCATCGTGGGGATCGGGCAAACCGAGTTCACGAGAGGCACTGCAAAAAGCGAACTGCAACTGCTCCTGGAGGCCACCGACAACGCCCTGAAGGACTGTGGACTGGAGGCGCATCAGATCGACGGCATCGTCGGGCCGCCGGTCGCCGCGACCGCGGAGCAACTTGCAGCGAATCTGGGCATCCGCAATCTCAAGTACGCATCTACGGTATTGATGGGCGGAGCCAGCCCGGTAGTCGCGCTGCAAACCGCCGCCATGGCGGTCGCCACGGGCGTGGCGGAATACGTACTCGTGCCCATGGGGTGGAACGGATTCACCGATCGACGCATCAGCAAGGTCGGCACCGACGTCAAGGCGATCGCAGGGTCGCTCGGGTCCTACTACATCCCTCACGGTGCTGTGTCCCCGGTGCAATGGTACGCGTGGCTCGCCACGCGGCACATGGCCATGTACGGGACCAGCGAGGATGCACTCGCCGAGGTTGCCTTGAACAGCAGGGCGCACGCGCAGATGAACCCGGATGCATTGATGCATGGCCGGCCGCTGACACGGGACCAGTACGACAGTTCGCGCTGGATTTCCAAGCCGTTCCGGATGTTCGACTGTTGCCTGGAAACGGACGGAGCCTGCGCGGCCATCGTCTGTTCGCCCGAGCGAGCACGGGACTTGCGCAAGAAGCCGGTGTTCATTGCGGGCATTGCCGAGGGGCACCCCTATCCCGCGGATGATTTCTGTTCACGCGAAGACATTTTCAGGATCGGATTGACCGACGCAGCCCCTGGAGCATTCGCCGATGCGGGGATTGCTCACCAAGACGTCGATTTTCTCGAGGTTTACGACTGCTTCACCTTCGTCGCCCTGCTCCAGCTCGAAGCCATGGGGTTCTGCGAGCGGGGGGAGGTCGGTCAGTTCGTCAAGGATGGGCGGCTGCGTCTTGGAGGCGCGATGCCGATGAATACGCACGGCGGTCTGCACTCCGAAGCCCATGTCTGGGGCATGAACCACATCAATGAAGCCGTCAAGCAACTGCGTGGAGAGTGCGGCGACCGGCAGGTGTCCGGTGCCAAGGTCGGCGTGGTAACCGGTTGGGGTGATTTCGGCGACGGCGGCTTGGCAATCCTGCGGAACGACTGACATGAACGACAAAATCACCTTCATCGCTCCCGCGCCCTCCAAGTTGTCGGACGAGTTCTACAGCCACTTCCTCAACGGAAATTTCTGCATCCAGAAGTGCAGCGCATGCGGCGCCTGGCATCACATTCCGAGGCAGAGATGTGCTCACTGCGGCTCCTTCGACTTGCACTGGGCGGCTTGCTCGGGAAACGGTGAGTTGTTTTCCTGGACGGAGACGCTGACCGCCCCTTTGTCGTCGCTCCAAGAAGACGTGCCATTCACCGTCGCGTTGGTCCAGTTGGAAGAGGGCCCGCGCCTCGTTTCGCGCCTGTCGAATTTCGACCCGCCGGATCTCGCCCTTGGAATGAAGCTGCGGTTGAAGGTCCAACCCGTCGCCGACGAGTTCTTTCTGCCCGTTTTCGAGCCCGCCTGACTTTGCCTGGAGATGCACATGGCCTATTTGCGAACCTCGGACAACAAATCTATCTACTACGAGTATTACCCTGGCCGCGGCCCGGCCGTTGTTCTTGTCCATGGGTGGGGACTCAGCGTTCGAGCGTGGGATACGACCCTCAACGCTCTCATCAACAAAGGCCACGCGGTTGTCGCCTTCGATCAGCGGGCGTGCGGCAAGTCCGACATGGATTTCCAGAGCGCAAGCATCGAAGACGGTGCGGGCGACGTTGTCAACCTGGTGAAGTCTCTGGGGCTCCGTGAGGTCGTGCTGAACGGCTGGTCACAGGGCGGCGCTGTCGCAGTCGAAGCCGCGCGCCAACTGGGCGCGGTGTGCAAGGGGCTCGTGCTGACGTGCGCCGCTGCCCCCCGCTACACCAATGGCGCGGGCTTTACCGCGGGGGTGCAGCAAGCCGACCTCGATGGCATGGCCACTGCCTTCCGGCGCGACAAGGCTGCAACCAGCTTGGCCGTCGCCACCGCGTGCTTCGCGCCAGGTCGTCCGGCGAACGACATCGAGTGGGTGCAGCGCATGTTCCTGGAGACCGGCCCAATGGCGTTGCAGACGCTGGAGGCTCTGGGCCCCCTCGACCAGCGAGAGGTGATGAAGACGCTGAAAGTACCGACGCTGATCATCGCGGGGGAAGTGGATTCGGTGACTCCGCTGGGCTTGGCACAGGCGTCGCATGAACTGATTGCCGGCAGCCACCTGGCCGTCCTGTCCGGATGCGCGCACGTGCCCATGGTCGAAGGCTTCGACGAGTACCACGCCACGCTCTTCAACTTCATCGACAACAAGGATTGAGCTGCCATGAATCCGAACGCCGGGGTCCTGAGCGGCCTGCGGATCGTGGATCTTTCCACGATCGTGTTCGGCCCCTACTGCACGCAGATGCTGGCGGACATGGGGGCCGAGGTCATCAAGGTCGAAGCACCCGAGGGCGACTTCTTCCGCCAGAGCGGTAAGGCTCGGACCTCGGACGACATGGGGCCGATCCACATGACGCTGAACAGAGGCAAGAAGTCCATCGTTCTCGACCTCAAATCAGACTCCGGAAAGCAGGCGCTGATCGATCTGATCCGCAGTGCCGACGTCTTCATCCACAACGTCAGAAGCGCCGCGATCAAGAAGCTGGGGTTCGACTACGAGACGGTCGCGACGCACGCGCCCAACGTCATCTATGTGCACTGCGTGGGCTACGCGTCCGTGGGGCCCTATGCTGATTTCCCCGCGTACGACGACACGATTCAGGCGGCGAGCGGGCTGATCGACCTTTGCGCGCGGACCTCGGACAGCTACAGCCCGAAGTTCATTCCGACGATCGTGGCGGACAAGGTGAGCGGCCTTTACGCCGCCCAGGGCGTGCTTGCAGCGTACATCCACAAGTTGCAGACCGGCAAGGGCCAGCACGTCGAGATCCCGATGTTCGAGAGCTTCGTCCATTTCCTCCTCGAAGAGCATCTTTTCGAGAGGACCTACGAGCCGCCGGTGGGTAACTTCGGATACCGCCGGATCATGGACAAGGATCGCAAGCCCTTCCCGACCGCGGATGGTTTCATCAGCATCCTGGCTTATACGGACCAGAACTGGAGAGACCTTTTCAAGCTGCTCGAATGCCCGGAGATTCTTTCCGCCCAGCCTGTGGAGGGTTCCCTGCTGCGGGTCCAGCACGTGGGCCAGTTCTATGCGGCCATCGCCGAAAGGACGCCAATGCGCACGACCGCGGCCTGGATGAAGCTCCTGAACCAGATCAACGTTCCGGCGATGCCGGTGCGAAAGATCGACGACATCCTCGAAGACCCGCAGCTTGCAGCCGGAGGTTTCTTCAAGGTTGTCGAGCATCCAACGGAAGGTTCGTACATCCAGATGCAGCCTCCGATCAGGTTCAGCGCTGTCGGCTCGCCAGAGGTCGGGCACGCCCCGCGCCTCGGCGAACACACGAGGGAGGTCCTGGAAGAACTCTCGTCGGGCGCCAAACCCGACAAATCAGTTGCAATCGTGGAGCGTCATTGATGACAAACGAGTCGGTCATTTTCGAGCGCGAGGGGAACGTCGCGATCCTGAAGCTGAACAGGCCGGAGGTACTGAATAGCCTGACCCGGGAGATGCACGTCCGGATCAGGGAAGTCCTGGAGGAGATCGAATCTTCGACCAGGTATCGGGCGCTCGTCATCACCGGATCGGGACGAGGCTTCTGTGCGGGCGCCGATCTGTCGAAGATCGACATGACTCCGGACGAGGATCTGCTGGATCGTATCGACCCCGGCAAGCTGCTGAGCGAGGCGTACAACCCGACGGTCCGGCTCCTGAAGAAGCTCAGGGTGCCCACGATCGCTGCGGTCAACGGCGTCGCCGCGGGAGCAGGCGCGTCGCTGGCTATCCTGTGTGATCTGATCATCGCCGACCCCAAGGCGTATTTCGTGCAGTCGTTCTCGAAGATCGGGATGATTCCGGATGCAGGTGCTACCTGGAGTCTGGTGAACCGTATCGGCTATGGACGGGCCATGGGCCTGTGCATGACGGGAAAGCGCCTCGATGCGAACCAGGCGCGGGAATGGGGTCTCGTCTGGGACGTGAGTGATTCCTGCCTGCCCGATTCGATCCGCCTCGCCACCGAGCTCGCGAGCATGCCGACCCGCGCCCTCGCGGCCTTGCGGCAGGTCCTCAGCGTTGCCTGCCACCAGGGAATGGACGACCAGCTCGAAATCGAAACGCGCTGCCAGTCGGATCTTGGGAGGAGCAAGGATTTCATCGAGGGCGTCACGGCTTTCATGGAAAAGCGGCCTGCGGTGTTTCTGGGCGTCTGAAGAGAGAGCGGGTTTAGACCATGACCTTGTCGCTAATCACCGAAAAAGAGGGCGTCTACACGCTGACGATGAATGCGCCCGAGAAGCTGAATGCGATGTCGTATGAGCTTCTGGGTGAGTTCCGCCGAAGCCTCGACGTCGTCAAGGCCGACAAGCACGCCAGAGCCGTCATCCTGACAGGTGCCGGACGTGGGTTTTCCGTCGGCGCGGAGCTCGGAGCGATGGAATCCCGCATGGCAGACAAGAGCTTCGGGGCAGGAGTCGCTCAGTTCATGCACTCGGTGTGCTCTCCCGTCATCGAGGCGGTCAGAACGATGCAAGTGCCCGTGGTCGGCGCCGTGAACGGCCCGGCGGTTGGCGGCGGATTCGGTCTCGCCATGGCCTGCCACATCGTGATTGCCGCGCGCTCGGCTTATTTCAACCTGCCTTTCGTGCCGAAGCTGGGGTTGATCCCGGATATGGGGGCCACCTGGTTTCTCCCGCGCTTCATCGGCCGTTCGCGCGCTCTCTCCCTGTGCTTGCTCGGCGAGCGCCTGTCGGGCGAAGATGCAGCAGGAATGGGATTGATCTACCGCTGCGTCGACGACGCGGACCTGATGCAGGAAGCACAGGTGCTGGCCGCAAGAATGGCTCAATTGCCTGAAGGTGTCTTCGCGGAGCTTTGCGACGCTTTCGATCTCGCGGAGGGCAATACGCTCACGCAACAACTTGCCGTGGAAGCGGACCGGCAAGGTGTGTTGATCGAGCGCCCTGCGTTCAAGGAGGGCGTCGCCAAGTTCCTCAAGGCAAAGGCCACGAAGTCTGGCTGAAGCGCGGACGCCGTAGCCCCGCTTGCTACTGCTCAACAAAAAGGACGGTCTGGAATGTCGACGGATACCAGCTCTTTGGCCGAGGGAGCAACGCTGACGCCCCATCTCGAGTTTCAAGGCCGCATTGCCCTGGTTGTCGGTGGCGGGTCGGGCATCGGTGCGGCTGTTGCCTGCCAGCTTGCAGCGATGGGCTCGGAGGTTGTCGTGATGGATCGATCGCGGGCCTCGGCCGAGGAGAGGGTGAGATGCATCCGGGACTCCGGTGGCGCTGGCACCGCGATCACAGCCGACATCACCGATCTCCCGCAGATGCAAGAAGCACTTCAGGCAGTCTCCGCCAGGCACGGCGGCATCGATCTGGCTGTCAACGCTGCGGGAGTGGCGGCGAAGCGGGCACAGCTGCACGAATGCAGCGCCGAAGACTGGGATCGGGTCGTCGGAGTGAACCTCACCGGCTTGTTCAATTGCCTGAAGGTGCAGATTCCGCTCATGCTCGCCAGGAACCGGCCCGCCATCGTGAACATCGCCTCGATCGCCGGCCTCGTCGGAATGGCGGGATCGGGTTCGTATTGCGCGTCGAAACACGGGGTGATCGGGCTCACCAAGGCATGTGCGCTGGACTATGGAAGGTCCATCCGTGTCAACGCCGTTGCACCTGGCTTCATCGCGACGCCCTTGCTTGGCAGCGTGGTTCCGGCAGACGGAGGCCTTGAAAAGCTCGCCCCCCTCCAGCCGATGAAACGGATCGGCACCGTCACGGAGGTGGCCGATCTGATCACCTTCCTGCTTTCGTCGCGGGCCAGCTTCATTACTGGCTCCGTTTTTAGTTGTGACGGCGGATTCGTAGCCCAGTGAAGCTGAGGCCCTACTTCGTCCCCTGGCGCCCGGGGCATCTCACCTTCACTTCCATCTGACTTCGCGGATCCGCTCAGGATCGCCCCGGCCTGAAAAATCATGCTTCACGGACTCATGCAGCATCAGCCTCTGCTGATCTCGAATCTCATTCGATTTGCAGAAAAGCACCACGGCGACGCGGAGATCGTTTCGCGTCGCGTCGAGGGCGACCTTCACCGGAGCACCTGGCGGAACTGCGCCGCGCGCGCCCGGCAGGTGGCCAACGCACTGGACGCCGAGGACCTGAGCTTCTCCGACCGGGTCGGGACGCTCGCTTGGAATGGTTACCGGCACCTCGAGCTCTACTACGGTGTGTCGGGTTCCGGCCGTGTATTGCACACGATCAATCCGCGCCTTCATCCCGACCAAGTCGCATGGATCGTGAATCATGCGGAAGACAAGGTCCTGTGCTTCGACCTCAGCTTCCTGCCGCTGGTCAACGCCATCCACGAGAGATGCGCGAGCGTGAAGAAGTGGGTCGCCCTGTGCAGCGCGGAGAGCCTGCCGGACACGGGCGGCATGCCCGGGCTGGTCAGCTACGAGGAGTGGATGGGGGGCCAACCGTCGGACTACGACTGGCCACAATTCGATGAAAACGCGGCTTCGAGCATGTGCTATACGAGTGGCACGACGGGCAATCCGAAGGGTGTCCTCTACACCCATCGGTCCAGCACGCTTCACGCGTATGCAATCTCTCTTCCGGATGCGATGAACCTCTCCGCCCGCGACTCGGTCCTGCCGGTGGTGCCGATGTTCCATGTCAACGCTTGGGGGATTCCGTTCTCCGCTGCGCTGGTGGGATGCAAGCTGGTTCTGCCAGGGCCTGCGTTGGATGGAGCGTCGGTTCACAGCCTCATCGAGTCCGAGAAGGTGACCTTCGCGGCCGGCGTGCCGACGGTCTGGCAGGGGCTGCTTGGCCATGTGGAGGGCAATGCTCTGGGATTCAGTTCGTTGCGCCGAACCATGATCGGCGGAGCGGCATGCCCGCCGGCTATGCTCCAGATCTTTCGTGAAAAGTATGGCGTCGATGCAGTGCATGCCTGGGGGATGACGGAGATGAGTCCGCTTGGGACGGTATGCACGCTGAAGAACAAGCACCTCTCGCTGGCCCTCGAGCAACAACTGCCGCTGCGTATCAAGCAGGGTCGGGCGATCTTCGGCGTCGACATGAAACTCACGAACGATCGAGGCGAAGAGATTCGTTGGGATGGCAGGACTCCCGGCAACCTGATGGTACGAGGGCCCTGGGTGGTCAGCCGCTACTACGACCCAGAAGGGGGTGCACGCTCCCCGGCTCACCAGGAAGATGATGGCTGGTTTCCGACCGGCGATGTCGCGACCATCGATGCTGACGGGTTCATGCAGATCACTGACCGCAGCAAGGACGTGATCAAGTCCGGGGGCGAGTGGATCAGCTCCATTGACGTCGAAAACGTCGCTGCTGCGCATCCAGGCGTCGCGATGGCTGCGTGCATCGGTGTCTTCCATCCTAAGTGGGATGAGCGCCCCGTCCTGGTGGTGGTCAGGAAGCCGGGGGCGGAGGTGACCCGGGAGGAACTGCTGGCGTTCTACCCCGGCAAGATCGCCAAGTGGCAGATCCCGGACGACGTGGTGGTGGTGGAGTCGATCCCCGTGGGCGCCACGGGCAAAATCCTAAAAAGCCGTTTGCGGGAGCAGCTGAAGGACTACAGGCTGCCGGAGCTTCCTGGATGACCAGCTGCATTCCTGAGTTCTTCCCGGAGCAATGAGCTGGTGCGCAGGCGTGACGGGCTTCTCCTGTCCGCCAGCCGATTCGCTTGCCGCCTGTCGCCCCAGGTAAGACGCCAGGTCCCCGAAGTGCCGCGAGCTTTAAATACCCTTCAGCGAATGAGCGCCGTGCCGCGCCGCATCACACCTGTCCCGGAATACATTAAAGACGATGCGGGCATCGACCGCACCGAGAAGGATCCTGCAACCCTTTGCAGCCAGCCGCTCGCGCGATGCAGCGGCAGCCGCCCGGTCCCAGCCATCGAGGAAACAAATCACGTCAATGCCGCGGCTGCGGACCAGCTCAATCGCACCTTCCAGCTTGGCGAGCACTGCAGGGTGGCTTCGGTCGCCGTCGCAGCCCATCGAAACGGCAAGATCGAACTCGCCGAACTGGATTCCATCAATGCCCGGTACATCCAGGATCTGCGGCAAGTTATCCATGCCCTCAGCTGATTCCACGAGAAGCCACACCGCACAGTCGCGGTTGGAACGCGTTGCATGCTCCGCCCAGGCTGGTGAGCCATAGCGGGTAGAACGGACGCTCGGGCAAGCACCACGCGTCCCCGCAGGAAACTTCTCCGTTCGGTACTTCGACGCAGAGACCACGGCCCGTGCTTGCTCCGCCGATGCAATCTGGGGCACCAGAAGTCCCATCGCGCCTGCATCGAGAAACTGTCCAAGCTCCTTGAGCGTACCGCCCGCAACGCGGACGATCGGCATGGTCCCGGCAGCCTCGGCGGTCCGGATGAGTTGCACCGCGGTCTCGAGCCCAAAGGCCCCATGCTCACAGTCGATCACAACGAAGTCGTATCCGACCTCTCCGGCAATCTCGACGATCTCGGTGCTCCCCAGTTGCAGGAACGCCCCCACTGCTGCTTCGCCCGCCTCTAGCCGCGTACGGATTCGGTTGATTGCCTTGCCGTCGCTTGGCGACGTGGAACGCGCGGTCTGGTTTGATTGGGTCATACGGTCCTTCCACTACTCGACGGAACCCTGCTGCCAGAGCACCTCGGATGAATTCGCGTCCGCCGCAACCAACACGAGTGCTACTGCGCGGTAAAGGCCCGCCAGCCAGCAAATGTCGACAACTCCGCGCTCGCCGAACATCGACGTTGCCGCGTTGAAGGTGCTGTCCGATACCTTTTGCTTGTGCAGCAGCTCATCGAGGAAGCTGAACAAGGTAGCCTCGTCTTCCTTCATCGGGTGCGGTTTTTCGCCATGCTGGAGGCTGTCAATGGTGTCCGCTGGAATCCCCTCACGCTCCGCCCAAGGCCGATGCATTCTCCATTCGTAGCTCGAGCGTGTTGCGCGCGCTGTGATGAGGATTCCAAATTCCACCAAGCGCTTGGGCAAGGTTGAATGATCGCGGTCGTAGTCAGCTAATCCAGAGACGAGCCGCGCCAAAAAATCGGGAGCCCGAGTCATGGCCTCAAGAGGGCCACCCAGCACGTCGTGTTCTGCGCTCAGTTCGGACCGCCACCCTTGACGATAGAACTGAATGAGTTCGTGCTGAGCCGGTGTACGTTGGCTTAGCGGAATAGGGGCAAATCGCATTGACGTTTTCCTGTTGCTGTCGCGCGAACGCTCTTGGGCACTAGACTTCCATTTGCACATGGCGACTGAGCAAATGCTTAGTTTGCCCGCGCTGGAGCCGCTTGTCGAGGGAAGCGCCTGCGGATTAACCCTCGGGATGGACGGGGCCACCGCGGTGCGAAAGCGATGCGCCACGCATCAAGCACGATGCGGGCATCGGAGTTAGATCTCGCACAGTTTGGAGTCGCGGGAGACGGCAAACCAGTGCGCAAGTCGGGCAGTGTGCCCGCGCCGATCAAGCCTATTTCTCGCAGCACCCTGTGACCCGCGAAGCAAGCCTGAGTCCCGGGCGGGAGGACGGAGTTCGGGTTCGCGGTGGGGGCGAGTCTCGCCCGTTCGCCTTCGGTCAGAGTGCGAATGTGGTGCCTGTCCTCGGCAAGATTGGCGAGGTGGGTGAAATAGGTAAAGGCGCGGATCACGCGCACCGCCTCGTCGCCGGTTAAGGACTTCAGCGTCAATCAGCGCGTGCTCTGATGCCGGGTCCGGATGCCTCCGGAAAAGCCACGGACATCTTTCGGATGCGCTCAACCAGATCGAAGGTCGCCGCTCCCTCCAGCTCTTGAATGACATCACCGAGGATGCGACCGAGCAGGTGGATGTCCTTCCGCAACGTCCGTTCGTTCCCCTTGCTGCGCCGCGCCAACCCGTCAGACTCCGGTCGCTTCGTTTCCATGGCGAGCGCTAAGCTCTCTTAGATCATCGTTTCCCATCCGCCTCCCAAGGCAGCGGCCCGCTTGCCAGCAAATGCTCGCGGGTGGGGCCGCTGGATTCGATGGATTTCCAGTTGCATGGAGCAGTGCGCGCAACCGTGGCGACCGTAGCTCCCGTGCTGCCCCGGAGAGGGGAGTCACCGAAAAGGACCCGTTGATCAGCGGGGGCCAGGAAGACCCCTCAGCCCTGAACTGCGACTGAATCCCGGTGAGCCGCCGCAGCTGCGAGGCTTGAGTCGTCGAGAAAGCAATCTTTCGATCGCCCGACTGCGTATCAGCGCGATGGCCATCGCGCTGGGCAAGCACCTCGGCGTGGCTCTCCCTTCCATCTCATACTGCTCAAGGCAGAAGAATGAAGCGACCGCCTGCGACTGCGAGTCACTTGTCCGGCTGATGGGGAGGATGAGCCGGGATCAACTCGCAAAATGTTCCGACGCTTTCAGTCATCAAGCATGTGCTTCGCGTTGTACAGCTTTCGCCCGCGATGTCGCGGGAGCGGAGCCTGCGGGAAAACCCATGAACAAAATGCCGGCCCACCGCGCGACCCTAGGCGTTAACCCGTTGACAGGCTGCTGGAAATTCGCGAGACTAAGCGATCGCTTTGCGAAAAGAAGCAAATACTCTCTCCGTATTGTGCTTCGGCCGACATCGCTCTCGCAACCATGCGCCTGCACTGAACCGCTGCTCACCGATCAAAGTCCGATCATGCCCACGACATTGCTGAGAACGTATTTCATCAAGCCAGGACACTGGGAAGACTTTCTGTCCATGTGGCGTCAGGTCGCAGCGATCCGCCAGCGCTTCGGCTTCACGATCGAGTTCGCCTACGAGGACCGAGAAAAAAACATCTTCACCTGGGCGATCAGCCATCCCGGCAACCTCGAAGAGGTCCACGCCGGCTATTACGCCGATCCCGACCGCGTGAAGCTAAAACCGATCAAGGAGCATCTGGCGGCGATCGAGGTCAGGGAGGTTCAGCCCGTCTCGTTCGTGAAGTAGCGCCGGTTTCTTGTTCCCACCAATGCCGGACGCCATCTGCCACTGTCAAGGAGATTCTGGAATGCACCGTCAATTCAAACGCCGCCAAGCCATCCACGCAGCCGGTCTGATGCTGGTAGCTGCCCTCACGTTGATCTCGTCCATGTGGTCCGGCAGCACCATCGCGCAGGCGGCCTATCCTGCCGGCAAGGTAGTGACCATCGTCACCCCGTTCGGCTCGTCGACGGAAATCTTCGCACGCATCGTCGCCGAGCACCTCACAAAGAGGTTGGGTGGGACGTTCATCGTCGAACAGAAACTGGGTGCTGGCGGGACGATCGGAACCGCCTACCTGAGCAAGCAGAAGCCGGATGGCTACACGCTGGGTATCGGGCTCAATTCGACGCTGAGTGTTGCTCCGCACGTCTACAAACGCATCAACTACGAGCCCCGGGAACTGACGTACTTGGCTGGCCTGATGACAGCACAGTCGGTTCTGCTGGCGGCGCCAAATATCGGGGTGAAGTCGCCCGGTGACCTGGTCGAGCTTTCGAAGAAACGTTCGCTGAACTATGGTTCACCTGGGGTCGGAAGCTCCATGCACCTCGGGGTCGAGCAGTTCAACTCCGCTGCGAAGATCACCAAGGCTGTGCACGTGCCATTTAAGACTACGGAGACGCTGGCGACGGCACTGATGGCGGGCGACATCGACTACTACATGAGCGTGACGTCCGTCAGCAAGGAGCTGGTAAAGGCCGGCAAGTTCACCGCGATTGCGGTCAGCGGGCAATCGCGCAATCCGGACCTGCCAAGTGTGCCGACGTTCACCGAGGTCGGTATGGGAAGTATCGACCTGGATGTGCTGTATGGCGTCATTGCTCCCCCCGGCCTCCCTCGAGAGATTGCCGATCGCCTTGTCGACGCACTGCAGGCAATGGGGGCTGATCCTGAATTCCGCGCCACCATCCAGCGGACAGGAAACTTTCCCGCTTCTTTCATGGGCGAAAGCTTCAAGAAGGCCATCATTGACGACATCGCGCGCCAAGGGCAGGTCGTCAAGGGGGTCGGCATTGAGCCGCAATAACGGCTCTTCCCAGGTCTCGTGGCGAGAGGCTGCGGCGGCCGCCTCCGATGTCACGGTCGACGCGATGTTTCGGCGGGCCTTTCGCACCTTTGCGAGCCGCCCGGCCGTCACGTGGGAGGACGGCAGGCGCAGCTATTCCGAAGTTTGTGAGCGGGCCTGGAGGCTTGCGAACGCGTTGCACCGCTTGGGATACCGGCGCGGCGACATCATCGCAGTCCTTTCCGATACCAGACCGGAGTACGTGGAGGCTTACGCGGCCCTCGCCGCACTCGGGATCACCGTCGCGGCGCTGAATATCCGGCTTCACCCCTCAGAGTTGTCTGCTTGCCTGCGCAAGTGTCGGCCCGTGGCGATGTTGGTGTCCGATTCCTTCGCGCCGCTGGCCGATCAGGTGCGGAGGGAGGCGCCTGGTGTGCGGCATTGGATCGCATTTGGCGAGGTACCTGGCTTCGACAGTTATGAGGCACTTCTCGAGGACAGCACGCCGGACGAACCCCCTCGCGTCGCCCGCGGGGACGACGTGCACAACATCCTGTTCACGAGCGGTACGACAGGGGCGCCCAAGGGCGCCATGATCAGCCAACGGGCAGCGGCTATCCGAGGCCTGCGGATAGCGCAGTGGTTCGGTCTGACGGAGAACGACGGCTTCGTAGGGTGGTTACCGCTGTTCCATTGTGGCGGCGACGAATCCCTCTACGCCACGATCTGTACCGGAGGTACCTTTGCAACCTTGCGCCGGGCGGAGGTGCTCCAGATGTACCGGCTCATCGAGCGTGACCGGCTCAGCTGGACGTGCCTTCTTCCGGGTGTGATCACCGCGTTCCTCGATGATCCCGCGCGAACGCGACATGACCTATCGAGTTTCCGCTTCGCGCTTGGCTACGCGAACATGATGCCGCAGGTCATCGCCCGGCTGACGCGAGAGTGCAACCTCCACTTCTACGATGCTTTCGGCCAGAGCGAGGTCAGCTACTTGCTAGCCCACGGCCGCTCCGGGCCGGGTGAGGTGCCCAGCCTGCGCAAGACACCCGCGCCACTTCTCGAGGTGCGCATCGTCGACGACGCAATGAACGACGTGCCGGTCGGGGAGCCTGGCGAGTGTGTGGTGCGAGGTCCCACGGTGATGTCCGGCTACATCGACGCTGACGCAGCGAATGCAGAAGTCTTCCGCGGCGGTTGGCTGCATACCGGGGACCTCCTGCTGCGGGATGCAGACGGGAGCTTGACGTTCGTTGACCGGAAGCGCTACCTGGTGAAGACCGGAGGCGAGAACGTCTATCCCGCGGAAGTGGAGGCCGTCATCGGCCAGCATCCGGCAGTTCAGGAGGCATGCGTCTTTGGAGTGCCGGATGCGCATTGGGGAGAGTCCGTCAAGGCAGTGGTGGTCCTGCGCCCGGGCAGCAAGGTCACGCGCGAGGAGCTCGCAGCCTGGTGTCGCCAGCGCCTGTCCGGCTACAAGAGACCGCGTTACTTGCAGTTCCTCGTCAGCGAGGATTTGCCCCGGAGTACCACGGGCAAGATGCTGCGCCACGAGCTTGCGCGGCGGCCTGTCGACGATTCACAGCGGGTGTTGTGAGGGCAGATGGTCGCCCGCTACACGCCGTTCCGCATTGTTCTGGAGATCACATGACTACACGCGCAGGTAAGCGTGCCGCGGACTGGACGGTGAAGCTTGCAAGACCCGACCAGGTGCTCAGCGGCGTGACCGAAGATGCACTTCCGGCCGAACTGGCGCGCTTGAACCTTCGGCGGGCATTTCTCGTCGTTAGCGGTAGCTTGAATTCGGGCACTGGTTCGATAAAGTCCATTGTAAAGGCGCTTGGCCCGCGATGCGTTGGCGTGTTCGACCGCATGCCGTCGCACACTCCTGATTCCGCGGTCGTGCAGTGTGCGAACGTCGCGCGCTCACTGGATGCGGACGTGATCGTCAGCATCGGTGGCGGGTCCGTCACCGACGGGGCAAAAGCCGTGGCCCTGTGCGTGTCGAACCGTGTCGACAACGTGGAGAAGCTGCAGGATTTCTACACGAAGGTCGATGCAAACGGGGTCCGTGCATATCCTGACTACCCCGACGTGGCAGTGAAGATCGTCTGTGTTCCCACGACGCTCTCCGGAGGCGAGTTCAATTCTCGCGCCGGAATCACCGACACGGAAAACCGGGTCAAGCGCAGCTTCGATCACAGGAGCTTGATGGCATCCTCCATCATTTTCGATCCTCAGTTGGCATGCCATACACCTTCAGACCTCTTTTTGACCACCGGCGTGCGGGCCATCGACCATGCTGTCGAGACGCTTTGCTCCGTCGACGCGAACCCGTATACCGACGGTTTGGCGATTCAGGCGCTCAGGCTACTGACCCCTGGGCTGAGGGAAGTCGCTGCAGGTGCTGAGCAGGCAGCAGCAAGATTGAACTGCATGGTGGGCGCCTGGATGTCGATGACCGGCATCGTCGGAGGCTTGAGAATGGGAGGAAGCCATGCTATCGGGCATGTTCTAGGCGCTGCTTTCGGCGTTCCCCACGGCATGACGTCATGCATCACCTTGCCGGCCGTGATCGAATGGAATGAATCCGCCACAGGCGAGGTTCAACAGAGGATTGCCCGGGAGATGGGGTTTGCTAGTGAAGCGCTCGCCGCTGAAATGCATCGCTTCATTGCGGAACTCGGACTTCCACGACGATTGAGCGATGTGGGTGTTGGGCCTGAACACCTCGAACTCGCTGCGGAGAAGTGCCTGAAGGACGACTGGATCTATTCCAACCCGGTTCCGTTGAACAAGGACTCGATTGTCGAAATTCTGCGGAGATGTCTTTGACCGTGGGACTTGCACGGCTCTGCCGATTAGCTTCGGCTGTGACGTTCCCCCGGAAAACCCATACAGGTCAAAAGTAGAGGTACGGTCGCTTCTCAGTGCGCCCGCGAGGGCAAGGAGAAGCGATGAAGAAATCCAGATTCACCGAGGAGCAGATCACCTACGCGCTGAGGCTGGCCGATAGCGGCACGCCGGTGGTGGATGTGTGTCGGCAGATAGGCATCTCGGAAGCCACGTTCTATACGTGGAAGAAGAAGTACGCGGACCTCGGTGTGAGCGAGCTGCGCAAGCTCAAGCAACTCGAGGACGAGAACGCTCGACTGCGGCGCATCGTGGCCGACCTGACGCTGGACAAGCAGATCCTGCAGGAGGTCGTACGAAAAAAGCTCTGAAGGCTGCCAAGCGGCGCGAGCTGGCAGCCTGGATGCAGGAGCGCTTCAAGATCAGCGTGGGACGCTCGTGTCGATTGGCGATGTTGCAGCGGTCGGTGTGGTACGCCAAGAGCACTGCTCGGGACCAAAGCGTGCTGCGCCAGCGCATACGCGACATCGCCATGAGCCGGCCCAGGTTCGGCTACCTGCGGGTGCTGGTGATGCTCAAGCGCGAGGGATGGCAGGTGGGCAAGAGGCGCGTTTACCCGTTTACCGGCTGTATCGCCTCGAAGGACTGCAGCTGCGAATGAAGGTCAAGCGTCGCAAGCGAATCGCACTGCTGCGCGGCAAACCGCAGACGCCGACCGGCCCGAATCAGCACTGGAGCATGGATTTCGTCCACGACCAGATGGCCGACGGACGGGCGTTTCGCATCCTCACCGTGATCGATCAGTGGAGTCGCGAGAGTGTGTGCCTGGAGGCCAACTTCCGCCTCACCGGCAGGTGCGTTGGCAAGGCCCTGGACGCGGCCGCGGCAACCCGCGGGTTGCCGCGTGCGATCACAGTCGACAACGGCACAGAGTTCACGTCCAAGGCCTTGGACGATTGGGCATACCGCAGGGGCGTCAAGCTCGACTACACACGACCTGGCAAACCCACCGACAATGGCCTGATCGAATCATTCAACGGGCGACTGCGCGACGAATTCCTGAACGTCAATGAGTTCGTCACGCTGCACGATGCCTGCGAAAGATTGAAGGCTTGGCAGGACGATTACAACCACCATCGTCCGCACGGCTCACTCGGCCACCTGACCCCGATCGAGTTCGTCAAGAAGAGGTCAGTGCAACCCGAAGAAGCGGCCTGCCTGTAGTTCTGAACTGTCCAGCTTCCGGGGGAGCGTCAGTACCTCTGAAGTTATCAACTTCTTGCTGTACGTGAAATCGAGGCAAGGTCAGGCGCGAACCGAAGTCTTTGGGCTACATCTCCTGCCCCGACATCTTCGCGCGTTCGGCTATCAATTTCTCCACTAACTCAACTCGCTCACGGATGCATCCATATCCCGCGCGAACGGCGACGTGGCCGGCACGGGCAGGTCGTTCTTGTACTTGAGCGGAGGTGCCACCAGCAATGGAGTGTTGTTGTAGAACTCGCTCTTCGCCTCATAGCGACTTACACCCAGGTCGACCACACCAAAGAGCGTGAATGGACGATTGTGCCGACGATGCACCGGCTAGCGCCAAAGCAGCCGATGCGACGAGAGTTTGCTTCACTAGTCTCCATTGGGTAGTTTCGAATCCCTTCGACGCAACTGATCGGATAGATCCGGCAAGTTGGCGCCACAGCTTTCGCTTAGTAGTCCGTTTCTGAAATTCGCACACGTATTCTTCAGGCAGCCAGTTTGAAGGGCTGGCTCTGCGCCCAACGATCACGCATGCGCGTGATCAAAG
>NZ_BAABGJ010000016.1:0-64378 GCF_039541515.1 Variovorax defluvii | reverse complement strand
AAGCCATAGCTTGCGACACTCTCCGCGAAGCGCAGCGAGCCGTTGGTGGCCGAGCGCAGCGATGGCCCGACCCACTCCCCTCTGTGCGCGCCGAGGAGCGGAGTGGAACCGGCCCGCACGCCTGCCGAAGGACAGGCGTGCTTCGTGATCTGACTCGCCGCAGCTGTTTGAGCGTAGCGCCCGAAGGGCGCGTAGCGAGTTCTGCGGCGGGGCCGGTTGCGCGAGCACCGCAGGTTGCCCGTAGCGAAGCGGAGGGACGCGCACAGTGGGGTCGCCTTTCTTTGGTTACTTTCTTTGGCGAGACAAAGAAAGTAACTCGCCCGCCGGGGCGAATTCCCGGCTCCTGCGCCACACAACCAGCAAGGCCAAAACAAAGGCCCAAGAGCCAAATTCAAGGCTCCTGCGCCACCCAAAAAACAAGGCCAATACAAAGCCCCGCGTGGCAAGTCCAAGCCACAACAAGCGCAACGCCACAACAAAGACCCAGAGCCCTCCCCCCCACCCTTTCCCAGAGGGAGAGTGAGCAAGGCAACACCCCCAACCGCCCCCGGAGGGAAAGCGAGCACCACCCATGCCCACTCAGGATGTCTCATGCAATCCCGCCCACTTCCGCAAGGATGCGCGCGATCGCATCCGGAGCCTCGGCCGGCACCACCTGACGTGCCGGCATGCTGCGCAACCAGGTGATCTGCCTCTTGGCGAGCTGGCGCGTGGCCGCGATGCCGCGTTCGCGCAGTGCGGCCAGTGGCCAGGCGCCATCGAGCGCCTGCCAGGCCTGGCGGTAGCCGACGCTGCGCATCGAGGGCAGGTCCGGGTCCAGGTCGCCGCGCGCACGCAGCGCCATCACCTCGTCGAGTAAGCCGGCGGCCAGCATGGCATCGAAGCGCTCGGCGATGCGTTGATGCAGCCAGGCCCGATCGGTGGGCTCCAGCGACAAGAGAGCGATTGGCGGCAGCCCGCCCACGCCCTGCGCGGCATGGAAGCTCGACAGGGGCCGCCCGCTGGTGAGCCACACCTCCAGCGCGCGCTGGATGCGCTGGCTGTCGTTCGGCGCAAGTCGCGCGGCGGTGGACGCATCGACCTGCGCGAGCCGCGCATGCATGGCAGGCCAGCCCTGCGCGGCCGCTTCGGCTTCCAGCCGGCTGCGTACGTCGGGATCAGCCGCTGGCATCGCATCGATACCGTCCGCCAGCGCCTTGAAGTACAGCATGGTCCCGCCCACCAGCAACGGGAGCCGGCCGCGTGCGCGGATCTCGCCGACCAGGCGCCGGGCATCGGCGACGAAGGCCGCGGCGCTGTAGGGTTCGCGCGGATCGCGGATGTCGATCAGGTGGTGCGGCACCTCGGCCCGCTCGGCAAGGCTGGGCTTGGCGGTGCCGATGTCCATGCCGCGATAGACCAGCGCCGAGTCGACACTGACGATCTCCACCGGCCGCATGCGCGCGATCGCCAGCGCCGCGGCGGTCTTGCCCGAGGCCGTGGGACCGGCCAGCGCGACGTAGCCAGCCTCAGTGCCCATGCGTGTCGCCGTGGCGGCGCACCAGGGTCCAGGCGACCGACTTGCGCCAAAGGATCAGCCGTTCGATCGATCCGGACCCCAGCACGGGCAGGGCAAGGAAGTCGAGGCGGGTGGTGACGGGCTGGATGCCGGGCAGCAGCGCCAGCGCCATCTGCGCGGGCGGCATGCATGAGCGGTGCCCCTCGGCGGGAGAGATGGCGAGTGCTGCGATGGGCGGCATGCGCCCGAGGGTAACAAATGCAGGAGGCCGGACGCCGGACGCCCGGGGCGATCAAATCTTGTGGGGCAAGGCCGCGGCCGCGGTATCGTGCAGCAGCTTGTCCGCCGCCGTCGGTTGCGCCTGGGGTTGGGCACGGGTGCCCTCTTGCGCGGCCAGCACGCTCGGCGGCTTCATGCGAAACAACTGCGCCAGCGCCGAGCGGTACTGCGCTTCGCCGATCGAGCCGGTGCTGTGATGCGAGCCGCCCTCGACCAGCACGAACTGCTTGGGCACGGTGGCGGCATCGTAGAGCTTGCGCCCGAGCGTCGGATTGATCAGGCTGTCGGCCGAGCCGTGCACCACCAGCAGCGGGGCGCCGATGTCCTTGACCTTGCGGATGGCCTCGAAGCGCTGCGTGATGAAAGGTCCGAAAGGCAGCCAGCCCCACTTGAAACCGCTGACCACGTCGGCGATGGAGGTGAAGGTGCTCTCGACGATGGTGCCGCTCTCGTCGTGGACCTGGGAGGCCAGGTCGATGCCGATGGCGCCGCCGAGCGAGTGGCCGAAGATGTAACGGCGCTGCTGCGGGTGCCGCGCGGCCAGCCAGATCCAGGCGGCGCGCGCATCTTCCTGGGCCGAATCCTCCGAGGGCAGGGCCTTGCTGCTCTTGCCGAAGCCGCGGTAGTCGATGGCCAGCACCGAAAAACCGAGTTCGTGCATGCGCCGCATGCGGGGCGCCGAGCCGGCCACGTTGTAGCGCGCGCCGTGCAGGTAGAGCAGCACCGGGGTGTCAGCCGACTCGGGCGCGCCACCCAGCCAGAGGCCGTGCAGCCGGGCCCGCTCGCCCGTGACCTTGGAGTCGAAGTCGATCCACACGTGCTCCATGCCTTCGGTCATGGCGGCGGAATTCCCCCAACTCCGGTCGCTGGGCTGGAAGATCCATTCGCGTTGCCGCTCATCGAGGGTGGAACATCCCCCGGCCAGCAGGGCGGCAGCCAGGGCAGTGGCGGATGCGAACAGGGTCCAGGTCTTCATCGCAAGGCGGAATGACAGGCTTTTGGCGGGAAAGTTCAACCTAAAGACTGCATGCAACGGCTGTGCCCGGTCCTTCGCCGACGAGTGAAAACCCTTGGTTGCATGCCAAAACGCGACAAATGTACCGAATTGCGCCCAATTCAGGCCATGCTGCAAACCCGCCCCCAGGGCCGTCAGCGGCCGCGCAGGAAGAGGTTGTCCAGCTCGCGCACCGAAAGCTGGCGCCAGGTCGGCCGCCCGTGGTTGCACTGGTCCGAACGCTCGGTGGCCTCCATCTGGCGCAGCAGGGCGTTCATTTCGTCGACCGTCAACCGGCGGTTCGCGCGCACCGCGCCGTGGCAAGCCATGGTGGAGAGCAGCTCGTTCTGGGCCCGCTGCACCACGGTGCTGGCGTCGTGCTGCGCCAGCTCGGCCAGCACGCTGCGGGCCAGCTCCACCGGGTCGCCGTCGGCCAGGGTGCTCGGCACGGCACGCACTGCCAGGGTGCGTGGCGAGAAGGGCGTGATTTCCAGGCCCAGTGCGGGCAGCACCGAGGCGCAGGCTTCGGCGGTGGCCACCTCCTGCGGTGTGGCGGCGAAGGTGGCCGGGATCAGCAGCGGCTGGCTGGCGATGGCGGCGCCGTCGAGCTGGGCCTTCAGCCGCTCGTAGACGATGCGCTCGTGGGCTGCGTGCATGTCGACGATCACCAGGCCCTGGCTGTTCTCGGACAGGATGTAGATGCCTTGCAGCTGGGCCAGGGCGCGGCCGAGGGGCCATGTTTCTTCTTCGGACGGTCCCGGGGGCGTGGGCCGGGAGAAGGTCGCCGGCGCGGTACCGGCCGGGGGCGCGAAGGCCGACGCGGCCGAAGCCTCTTCGTGCCGGGTGCTCGGCCACATCGCCGCGGCGTCGCCCAGGCCGCGTTCGGCCGCGAAATGGATGGCTGGCTGGGTCCACGCCGCCGCGACCGGCGCCGCCGGGGCAGGTCGCGGCCTGAAGAAGGGCTCGGCCGAAGCCGGCGAGGCCGCCTCCCCCGCGCGCGGCGCCGCCAGCGCGTTCTCGATCGCGTGGCGCACCGCCTGGTGCACCTCGCGGCCGTCGCGGAAGCGCACCTCGATCTTGGTGGGGTGCACGTTGACGTCCACGCGCGCCGGGTCGATCTCGAGATGGAGCACGTACACCGGCTGGCGCTGGCCATGCAGAACGTCTTCATAGGCGCTGCGCACCGCGTGTGCCAGCACCTTGTCGCGCACGAAGCGGCCGTTGACGTAGAAGAACTGCTGATCGGCCCGCGAGCGCGCCGCGTCCGGAATGCCGGCGCGGCCGGTCACGCGCACCGGGCCGGCGGTGTGTTCTACCGTCACACTCTGCGCGACGAAGTCGTCGCCGAGCGTGTCGGCCAGTCGCTGGTCGCGCACCTCGGCGCCGCGCCACTGCTCGACCAGCCGACCGTCGTGCCAGACCGCGAAGCCCACCTCGGGCCGCGCCAGCGCATGGCGGCGCACGGCCTCGATGCAGTGCGCGAGTTCGGTCGCATCGGTCTTCAGGAACTTGCGGCGGGCCGGCGTCGCGAAGAAGAGCTCGCGCACCTCGACCGTGGTGCCGGGCCCGCGCGCCACCGGCCGCAGTTCGCCGGTGCGGCCATCGAGGGCGAAGGCGCCGTCGGCGCCGGCCGCACGCGATTGAATGCTCATCTCGGCGATGGCATTGATGGCCGCGAGCGCCTCGCCGCGGAAACCCATGGTGCCCACGGTTTCCAGGTCGTCGAGGCTGGCGATCTTGCTGGTCGCATGGCGGCGCAAGGCCAGCGGCAGCTCGTCGCGGGGCAGGCCCTGGCCGTCGTCCTCCACCGAGATCAGGCGCACGCCGCCGGCGGCGAGGCGCACGGTGATCTGTCGGGCGCCGGCATCGAGCGCGTTGTCGAGCAGCTCGCGCACCACCGAGGCCGGACGCTCCACCACTTCGCCGGCGGCGATCTGGCTGATCAGTTCGTCGGGGAGTTCGCGGATGGGGCGGCGTGGGGCCGGGGGGAGGGCAGAGGGGAGGGCGCTCACCTGGTCATTCTAGAAGGGCTTGTCGAAGGCGAAGGCGCTCACCCGGATAATGCGCGCCCATGGAAATCATCAGCTTCTTGGTCGACTTCATCCTGCACGTCGACAAACACCTGGAGAGCTTCGTCATCGCCTACGGCCCCTGGGTGTACGCGCTGTTGTTCTTGATCGTCTTCGTCGAAACGGGGCTGGTGGTCATGCCCTTCCTGCCCGGCGACTCGCTGCTCTTCGTCGTCGGTGCGCTGTGCGGCGCGGGGCTCATGAACTACGGCATCGCGGTGCCATTGCTGATCGTTGCGGCCGTCGCCGGCGACCAATGCAACTACAGCATCGGGCGCTATTTCGGGCCGAAGGTGTTCCAGTGGGAGAACTCGCGTTTCTTCAACAAGAAAGCCTTCGACCAGGCGCACGAGTTCTACGAGCGCTACGGCGGCATCACGATCGTGCTGGCGCGCTTCATGCCCTTCATCCGCACTTTCGCGCCTTTCGTGGCCGGCGTAGCCGAGATGACGCGCGTCAAGTTCAGCCTCTACAACATCGGCGGCGGCCTGCTCTGGGTGCTGAGCCTGTGCACGGCGGGCTACCTCTTCGGCAACATGCCCTTCGTGAAGGAGCACCTGGACAAGATCATCTGGGCGCTGATCATCGTCCCGGGTCTGATCGCGATCTTCGGCGCCTGGCGCGCAGGACGCACGCCCTCCTCGGTGCGATAAAAAGAAAGGCGTGCCCGTGGGCACGCCTTCTTCTTCGCAACGCAGGACGCCGGCTCAGTAATTCGGGCCGTTGCGCGGGTAGTAGTGGCGCTGCTGCTGGTTGTAGTAGTTGCGCTCGTCGGCGCGACGACCCACCTGGTTGCCAACCAAGCCACCGATGGCCGCGCCGCCCACCGTGCTGGCCGTGTTGCCGCCGATCGCGTTGCCGATCACGGCGCCGCCGACCGCGCCACCCGCCGTGCCCCATTGCTCGTTCGGGCCCGCCGCGCAGCCTGCGAGCGCCATGACGACAGTGGCCGCACCGGTCGTGATCCAAAGACGTGTCTTCATGCTGTCCCCTTTCAATGAGTGATGTGTTGATTCTCGAAAAGCGGGGCGAATCCCTTGTAGGAGCTTGCCGCGGCCCCCTGCCCGATGGGGCGCGCTGTCCTCGTGCAACAAGAAGCTACGCATGTGGCGCAGGCGGCTGACTTTGTGTCGGCGCCTCTTCAGCGCTGCACGGCGGTGACGGCGATACCGCGAAGCTGACCTGCAGCACGCGAAGGCGCGGGGCGGGGATAGGCCTGCGGGTCGAAGCGATGCAACAGTTCCGCCTCGCGCACGCGCGCGAGGGCCACGTTGGCCAGCTTGACGTGGCCGAAGCCGCGCATCTGCATCGGCAGCAGCGCGATCTCGGTGGCGATCTTCAGCCGTTCGGGGCTCAGGGCCGGCAACAGCGATTCGATGCGTGCCTTGTACTCGCCCACCAGTGCGCGTTCCATGCGACGCTCCTCCGTGCGGCCGAAGACGTCGAACACCCCGCCGCGCAGCCGCTTGCCGTGTGCGAGCAGCTTCAGCAAAGTCATCATCCAGCCGCCGAAGCGCAGCTTGCGCGGCGCCTCGCCCGGGCGTGCGCGGGCCAGGCCCGGCGGCGCCATGTAGAACTCGAGCTTCGCTTCGCCTTGGAACTGCTGGCGCAGCGCATGCATGAACTCGCCGTCGGTGTAGAGGCGCGCGACTTCGTATTCGTCCTTGTACGCCATGAGCTTGAGGAGGCCCTGCGCCACCGCGCGCGTGAAGGGAAGGGCGGGGTCGGCCTGCAGCGCCGCTTCGCGCTGCCGCACGGTCGCCACGATCTCGCCATAGCGGCGGGCATAGGCCGCGTTCTGGTAAGCGGCCAGGTGGGCCTGTGCGCGTTCCATCAGCGCGTCCAGCGATTCGGACTGCGCCGGCTCGATGGCATGGGCTACATCCGCCTCGCGCCACAATGCCGCGACCGCCTGCGGGTCCTCTGCCGCCATGCGGCCCAGCGACAAGGCGAGCTTGTTGTTCTCCACGGCGACGCCGTTGAGCTCGATCGCCCGCAGCAGCGCCTCCAGCGCCACCGGCACCAGCCCACGCTGCCAGGCATAGCCCAGGGCGAGGATGTTGGAAGCGATCGAGTCGCCGAGGAACGCTTCGGCCAGCGCCTGCGCATCCAGCGTCTCGACGCGTTCCTCGCCGGCCGCGAAGCGCAGCTTCTCCAGCAGCTGCGGCGCCCGCAGGCTTGCATCCGGGTTGTGCAGGCTCTCCGCCACCGGGATCTCGTGCGTGTTGGCCAGGATGCGTGTGCGTCCGTGGCGCACGGTGACCAGCGCATCGGCCGAGGCGCCCACCACCAGGTCGCAGGCCAGCAGCGCGTCGGCCTGCTGCGTGTCGATGCGCACCTGGTTCAGGCGCTCCGGCACGTCGGCCAGGCGCACGAAGCTCAGCACCGAGCCGCCCTTCTGCGCGAAGCCCATGAAGTCCAGCACGCTGGCGCTGCGGCCTTCCAGGTGCGCCGCCATCGCGACCAGTGCGCCCACGGTCACGACCCCCGTGCCGCCGACGCCGGTCACCAGCAGGTCGTAGGGGCCGGTCCAGGTGTGGCGCGCGGGTCGCGGCAGGTCCGCCACGCGCTGCAGGAAGGCATCGGCGCCGCCGGCCAGTGCGCCGGTCTTCTTGCGCGGGCCTGCGCCCAGCACCCCGACGAAGCTGGGGCAGAAGCCTTTGGCGCAGGAGTAGTCCTTGTTGCAACTGCTCTGGTCGATCTTGCGCTTGCGGCCCAGCGGCGTTTCCAGCGGCAGCACGGCCACGCAGTTGCTCTGCACCGAGCAGTCGCCGCAGCCTTCGCAGACGCGATCGTTGATGAAGAGGCGCCGTGCGGGGTCGACCAGCTCGCCCTTCTTGCGCCGGCGGCGCTTCTCGGCCGCGCAAGTCTGTTCGTAGATCAGCACCGTGACGCCGGGCGTCTCGCGCAGGCGGCGCTGCACCGCGTCGAGCGCGGCGCGGTCGTGGAACTCGGTGCCTTCGGGAAAGCGATGGCGGATCGGCTTGTACTTGCCGATGTCGTCGGACAGCACCACCACCTGCTTCACGCCCTCGGCCTCGACCTGGCGCGCGATGCCGTCCACGCTGATGATGCCGTCCACCGGCTGGCCGCCGGTCATCGCCACCGCATCGTTGAAGAGGATCTTGTAGGTGAGCGTGGCGCGCGCCGCGACGGCCTGGCGGATGGCCAGGTAGCCCGAGTGGTAGTAGGTGCCGTCGCCGAGGTTCTGGAACACGTGTGGCACGCGGGTGAACATCGCGTGCGAAACCCAGTCCACGCCTTCGCCGCCCATCTGGATCAGGCCCTCGGTCTCGCGGTCCATCCAGCTCGCCATGAAGTGGCAGCCGATGCCGGCCTGCGCGCGCGATCCCTCCGGCACCCGCGTGCTGGTGTTGTGCGGGCAACCGGCGCAGAAGTAGGGCAGGCGCTTGACGCTGTCGCCGGCATTGGACAGCAGCTCGGGCGGCGTGAAGTCGCGCACCAGGTGCCGGCGGTCGAGGTCCGGGAAGTGCACCGCGAGCCAGCAGGCCACGACTTCGATCAGGCGCGAGGGACGCAACTCGCCGAGGGCGCTCACCAGCGGCATGCCGCGTTCGTCCAGCTTGCCCACGAGGGTCGGGCGCTCGGCGTCGTTGTAGAACAGGGCGCGCAGCTGGTCCTCGACCACCGGGCCTTTCTCTTCGATCACCAGCACTTCCTTCAAGCCCTGCACGAAGGCGCGCATGCGGGTCGGCTCGACGGGATAGGTCAGGCCGAGCTTGTAGATGCGCACGCCGTGGCGCGCCAGCGTCTCGGTCGAGATGTCGAGCCGGCGCAGCACTTCCATGAAGTCGTAGTGCGCCTTGCCGGCGGTGACGATGCCGATGAACGCATCCTCGCATTCGACGATGTGGCGGTCGATGCTGTTGACGCGCGCGAAGGCGCGCACCGCATCCAGCTTGGCATGCAGGCGCTGCTCGATCTTCAAAGAGGGCAGGTCGGGCCAGCGGTAGTGCAGGCCGTCGGCGGGCGGCGTGTAGCCGGTGAGGCGCCGCACGGCGTCGCCGTCCTGCCAGGTTGCGGCCCGGGCATTCACCTGATCCAGGTCGACGGTCGAAGCGCTCTCCACCACCTCCGACAGCGCGGTGAAGCCGACCCAGTTGCCGGAGAAGCGCGACAGGGCCCAGCCGTACAGGCCGAACTCCAGGTACTCGCCCACGCTGCCCGGCGACAGCACCGGCGCGTGCCAGGACTGGAAAGCCTGGTCGCTCTGGTGCGGCATGGAGGAGGAGACGCAGCCGTGGTCGTCCCCCGCCACCATCAGCACGCCGCCGTTCGGCGAAGCGCCGTAGGCGTTGCCGTGCTTGAGTGCGTCGCCGGCGCGGTCCACACCCGGGCCCTTGCCGTACCACATCGAGAACACGCCGGCGCAGGTGCGTTCGGGGTCGGCCTCCACGCGCTGGGTGCCGAGCACCGCTGTCGCGCCCAGTTCCTCGTTGATCGCCGGCAGGAAGCGGATGCCGCTCTCGTCGAGCTTCGGGCCGGCCTTCCACAGGGCCAGGTCCACCATGCCCAGCGGCGAACCTCGGTAACCGCTGATGAAGCCGCGCGTGTCCAGACCGGCGGCGGCGTCGCGCTGGCGCTGCATCAGCATCAGGCGCACCAGCGCCTGCGTGCCGGTGAGGAAAATGCAGCCGCTCGTGGCCCAGAGGCTGTCGCTCAGGCGGTAGTCGGGGCGCGCCACGGGAGCGGGCGCGGTGGGGTCTGCCATCACATCGGATGCCATCGGATCGGACTCCTCGCGGGAGAGGCTAACGCGGGATGATGACGAAGAATGCGGGACGGCGCCGACGGTGTGGGTGATGTCCGCAGGCGTCGGCGAGGTCATCGAGCCGGTGGCTGCAACTACAGCTGCCGGCTGCGCGCCAGCGGCGGGTTCTGCGCGAAGTAGCGCTGGATGCCCCGCATCAGCGCATCGGCCAGGTCTTCCTGGTAATCCACGCTGCGCAGCTTGGCCTCTTCCTCGGGGTTGCTGATGAAGGCGGTTTCCACCAGCACGCTGGGAATGTCGGGTGCCTTGAGCACGGCGAAGCCGGCCTGCTCCACGCGTGGCTTGTGCAGGCGCGCGCCGATGCCGCGGATCTCGCCCAGCATGGCGCCGCCGAGCTTGAGGCTGTCGTTGATCTGCGCGGTGGTGCTCATGTCCAGCAGCGCGCGTTGCACCTGTGCCTCGTGCGAGCCCACGTTGACGCCGCCGACCCGGTCGGCCTGGTTCTCCTTGTTCGCGAGCCAGCGTGCGGCGCTGCTGGAGGCACCGCTCTGGCTCAGCGCGAACACGCTGGCGCCGCGTGCGTCGGGGTTGGTGAAGGCGTCGGCGTGGATGCTCACGAAGAGATCGGCCTGCACGCGGCGCGCCTTCTGCACGCGGGTGCCCAGCGGCACGAAGAAATCCGCGTCGCGCGTGAGGAAGGCGCGCATCGGGTTGCCGTTGACGCTGCTGGCGTTGATGCGTTCGCGCAGGCGGTGCGCGACTTGCAGCACGATGTCCTTCTCGCGCGTGCCGTTGGGGCCGATCGCACCCGGGTCCTCGCCGCCGTGGCCCGGATCGAGCGCGACGATGATGATGCGGTCTGTGCGGCTGGCGGTGGCGACATTGCCGTTGCCGTTGCCGTTGCCGCCGTGAGGCGGCGCGATGGCCGTCGCCGGCGCGGTGCCGACCACCGGCGGCAGGGGTGCGGGTGCCACCAGTGCCGGCGCGGGCGCCGCCGTTGGCCCGCGGGGGGCGGGCCGCATCGACTGCTGGGCCATCAGGTCGCCCAGCGGATCGGCGGCCGGCGGTGCGGGCCGCAGCGGTGCCGGTGTGTCGCCGGGTGCGCCCGCGTTGCGCGGCGCGATGCCGGCGACCGTGGCGTCGCGGCCTTGGGCTTTGGGCGCGTCGCGCAGGCGCTCGGCGATCAAGGCCTCCATCGGATCGATGGCCTGCTGCGGATAGAGATCGAGCACCAGCCGGTGCCGGTACGCGGCCACCGGCGCGAGCGAGAAGACCTGCGGCGCAACGGTCTGCTTGAGGTCGAACACGATGCGCACCACACTCGGCGCGAACTGCCCGACGCGCAAGCCGTTGATGTACGGGTCTTCGGGGCGGATCTTGCCCACCAGTTCGCGCAGCGCGGGATTGAGATCGATGCCCTCGATGTCGACCGCCAGCCGTGGCGGGTTGCCGACCACCAGCTGCTGCGAGTGGAGGCGGCCGTCGGATTCGATGGTGACGCGGGTGTAGTCGTTCGCCGGCCAGACCCGCACCGCCACGATGGTGGCGCCGCGCGCGATCTCGGCGGTTCCCAGGAGGAGGGCGAGGCTGCCGCCTTGCAGCAGCGTGCGTCGTTGCAGTCCGTTGGTCTTCATGCGGCGGCGTCGAGCAGCCGGCTGCCGCGCACGGTGTTCGCGTGCAGGGTCACGGTGCGGGTGTCGTCGTTCATTGCTTCGATTTTAATAGCAAGATCAGCAACTGGAATGCGCCCCGCCGCGTTTTCCGGCCATTCCGCGAGCTTGAGGCCCGTGCCGGCGAAGATGTCGCGGAAGCCGGCGTCGTCCCATTCGTGCGGATCGCTGAATCGGTAGAAGTCGAAGTGGAAGATGGCCAGGCCGCCGGGGGCCTCGTGCGGCTCGACCACTGCATAGGTCGGGCTCTTGATGCGCGATGCGATGCCCAGGGCCCGCAACAGGTGGCGAACGAAGGTGGTCTTGCCGGCGCCGAGGTCTCCATGCAGCGCAATGAACGCATCGCGCAACGCATCCGATGACGCGAGCTTGCGCGCGAGCGCATCGCAGTCGTCCTCGCTGGCCCACTGCTGCACGAGGGTTCGCGTTTCTACAATCGGCAGGTGATCGGCAGCCATCAACTCGTGAGTCGGATTCGGGCCTGGGCCCGGGAGCTCGGATTCTCCCAAATCGGCATCGCGGGTGTCGACCTGTCGAGTGCCGAGCCCGGCCTCGCGCAATGGCTGGCGCAAGGCTTCCACGGGGACATGCATTACATGAGCGCGCACGGCATGCGGCGCGCGCGGCCGGCCGAACTCGTGCCGGGCACGGTGTCGGTGATCACGGCGCGCATGGACTACCTGCCGCGCGGCACCCCGGGCGACTGGCAGGCCGTCGAGTTCGAGCGCCTGCGAAGGCCGGGCGAGGCGATCGTGTCGCTCTACGCGCGGGGCCGCGACTACCACAAGGTCCTGCGCTCGCGCCTGCAGAAGCTGGCCGATCGCATCGGCGAAGAGGCGGGCAGCGTGGGGCATCGCGTCTTCACCGACTCGGCGCCGGTGCTCGAGGCGGAACTCGCATCGCGCAGCGGCCAGGGCTGGCGCGGCAAGCACACGCTGGTGCTCGACCGCGAGGCGGGCTCCATGTTCTTCCTGGGCGAGATCTACATCGACATGGCCTTGCCCGTGAGCGAGCCTGCGAGCGCGCATTGCGGCAGCTGCAGCGCCTGCATCGACATCTGCCCGACGCGGGCCATCGTCGCGCCCTACCGGCTCGATGCGCGGCGCTGCATCTCCTACCTCACCATCGAGCATGCAGGCGGCATTCCGGTCGAACTGCGGCCTCTGATAGGCAACCGCATCTACGGTTGCGACGACTGCCAGCTGACCTGCCCCTGGAACAAGTTCGCGAAGAAGAGCGCGCTGCCGGACTTCGATGCGCGCGAGGGCCTGACGGGGCGGGCGCTGGCCGAACTCTTCGCCTGGGACGAAGACACCTTCCTGCGCTTCACCGAGGGCAGCCCGATCCGCCGCATCGGCCACGAGCGCTGGCTGCGCAACATCGCGGTCGCGCTGGGCAATGCGCTGCGCGCGGGCGAGGAGGGTGCGCGTGCGGCCTTGGCGGCGCGGCGCGATCACCCCAGTCCGCTCGTGCGCGAGCATGTGGCGTGGGCGCTCGCGGCGCCCTAGAAGCACTCTGTGTCCGGTCCTCAATGCAGCCAGTCTGACGGCCACGGCTTGACGAACGCGGTGATGGCGATGGCCTTTCCTGATCAGCCCCGGCGAAAGTTGACCGTGGCCGGCTCGGCGGCAAGAATCGTCAGCCAGATGCGAAAGCCGAGGAGAGATGTCATGTCAATGCCTGCCTATCAGTGCAGCCTGTTCGCTGTGGCGTTTGGCGTCTGTGCAGCGGGCGGCTTGGCGCTGGCGGGCGAGTGGGAGCGCGAGCGTGATGCGATGGGCCTCTACAAGGAGCCGGTCTGTGATTTCGGCTTTCGAGTCAAAAGTGCGCTGACCAATATCGCGAAGCAGCATTCGACAGGCGTCAAAGCGACGACTGCCCAGTGGGAAATGGAAGTATTCAACAACCCTGATTCGAAGAGTTGGACACTGGTCGGCAAGAGCAAGGCCCCGGATGCGAGCCCAAACAAGCTTTGCCGACTGTCAGGTGGCCAACAGAGTCCGTACGACGAGCAGCCTTGGTTCAAAGAGTACTTCGGCATGAAATAGAGAGGTCCTCCCCCGGCGTGGCCAGCACCACTTGCATCTCATTGCGTCGCCGCTGAAGGTCGATCTCCCTGTCCCACTGGTCGCTGGATGCCGTGATGCCCGTGCGATCTGATCTGCTGGTTGGCTCAAGCGCTGATCCGGGATCCAGCGTCGTTGCATCCTGGTCCGGCACGTCTTGCCGGCACGGGCCTTCCTTCGCCTATGGAGCGACCATCATGTCTAGCCCGCGAAGCCGCCCCCGTCCAGGAAGGCCTGTTCTTCCGGTGTGGTCTCGCGCCCCAGCATCGGATTGCGGTGAGGGAAGCGGCCGAAGCGCGCGATGATGTCCCGGTGCAGCACGGCGTAGCGCTGCGTGTTGGCGTCGAGCGCGGCATTGAGCTCCACCGAGCGCTCCTGATCCTCCAGCGATTCGGAATGCATGAAGGGCAGGTAGAAGAAGGACCGCAGCGCCGCGTCGCACTGCCGGTCCAGTCCCGCCGCGATGGCGGCTCGTGCCACGGCCCGCGCCTTGCCGTCGGTGGCGAACATGTGAGCGCTGCCGCGCCAGGCGTTGCGCGGGAACTGGTCCAGCAGCACCAGGAGGGCCAGCGCGCCCTCGGCATCGGATGCCCAGCCGTCGAGCGCCCCGGTGGCGGCGGCATGGTGCGCGGCCTCGAAGCGCGACTTGAATTCGGCGTCGAAGGCCTCGTTCTTGGAGAACCAGCGTTCGGGGCCGGCGTTGCGCCAGAAAGCGGCGACTTCGTGGGCGGAGGGCAGCGGAGCGGCATGCGTCATGCGCCGGATCATGCCATCGCGCTTTGTCGAAACTCGGGCTCGCGGCCGACACGCGAGGCGCTGCGCGCGGCCTATGCTGGTGCGGTGTTCTGCACTGATGGAGATCCCTCATGAACCGATATGCCACCCTCTTGCGCGCTGCTCTTGTCACCGGCGTGGCGACCGCGGCCCTGGCAGGCTGCGGGATGATGTCCAGGTCCAACACCGCGAGCTTCAGCGGCAGCATGAACGCCGCCAGCGAGGTGCCGCCCAACATGACGCGCGGCAGCGGCCTGGTCGAGGCTTGGCTGAACAGGGACACCAATGTCCTCAAGTACAAGATCGTCTACACGGGCTTGAGTGGCCCGGCCACGGCCGCGCACCTCCACGGCCCTGCATCCGCCGGCGAGAACGCGGGCGTGGTGCTGCCCTTCAAGGATCCGGGCAGCCCGATCGAAGGCCAGGCGACGCTGACGCCGGCCCAGGCGGCCGACCTGTCCGCCGGCAAGTGGTACGCCAACATCCACACGGCCGCCAACCCCAACGGCGAAATCCGCGGGCAATTGCTGCCCAAGATGTAGCGGGGCGACGCAGCGTATCGGACTCCTCATGGGGACCATCCGAGGCTGACTACAGCTTCAGCTCCCAGGTCTCGCCCACCAGCTGCTGGCCGAAGCCCTCGTAGGCCTCGGACTGGGTCAGCCTGAAAGCTCGCGACGCATAGATGCCGCGCGCGGCCGTGAGGCAGCTGTTGGTCCACAGCACCATCTTCCTGTAGCCCTTGCGGCGAGCGAAGGCGATGCATTCGTCCGTCAGCCGCGCGCCCAGGCCCAGGCCGCGCGCCTGCGGGGCGAGGATCAGCATGCGCAACTGCGCCACGCTGGCCGACTTGCGCACCAGGAACACGGCGCCGACGCGCTCGCCGCCCAGCTCGGCGATCCAGCATCGTTCCCATTCGGGCCGGAACTTGCGCAGGAACTGGCCGGCGATCTCGGCCACCAGCCCTTCGAATTCACTGTTCCAGCCGTACTCGCGTGCATAGAGCTCGCCGTGCAGCTGCACCACCCAGCCGATGTCGCCCGACTGCGGATCACGCAGTACCGCGGTGGGTGGGCGCGTGGGCGCATCGGTGGCGGGCTCGATCAGCGCCTCGACCTGCTGCATGGCGGCGATCAGCTCGCGTCGCCGCGTCGGCGAGAGTGGCGCCAGCAGCGCCCGGGCCTCGTCGCGCGACTTCTGCTGCAGCGGGGCGAAGGCCGCGTGCCCGGCTTCGGACAGGCGCAGCACGCTCTGGCGCGCGTCGCGCGGATGGGTCTCGCGCGCCAGCCAGCCCTGGGCCTCGAATCGGCGCAGGATGCGGCTGAGGTAGCCGCCGTCCAGGCCCAGATCCTTCCCGATTTCGCTGGCCACCGACTGCTCGCGGTGCGCCAGCTCGTAGAGCACGCGCACCTCGGTGAGGGACATCCCGCTGCCCAGGTAAGGGTCGAGGGCGCCGATGCGGCGGGTGTAGAAGCGGTTGAAACGGCGCACCGCCTTGACGGCGGCGACTTCTTCCGGGGAGGGTGCGGTGGCGGAAACGCGCGCGGTCATGCTTGCCATTGTCAAGCGATTTGATTGACTTTGGCAAGTAATCGGCGCACGCCTGCTGCCACCCTGCCGATGACCCTGGAATAGGAGGGCCACCCCCCGGCCCTTAAAATCGCGGGTTGCCCGGAACCGGGCCACCGCGGCCTGCATTGCCGCTGCACCGCCGCAACTCTCCACATGAACGCCCCAGTCGACGTCTCCTTCTTCGCGCGCGCCGCCAAGCCGCTCACCAGCTACCGGAAGTACTGGGCGGCCCGCTTCGGCACCGCCCGCTTCCTGCCCACCAGCCGCGCCGAGATGAGGGCCCTGGGCTGGGACAGCTGCGACGTCGTGATCGTCACCGGCGACGCCTACGTCGACCACCCCAGCTTCGGCATGGCCGTGATCGGCCGCATGCTGGAGGCGCAAGGTTTTCGCGTCGGCATCATCGCCCAGCCCGACTGGCACAGCGCCGAGCCCTTCAAGGCGCTGGGGCGGCCGAACCTGTTCTTCGGCGTGACCGCCGGCAACATGGATTCGATGATCAATCGCTACACGGCGGACCGGAAGATCCGCAGCGACGACGCCTACACCCCCGGCGACGTCGGCGGTCGGCGGCCCGACCGCGCGGCCATCGTCTATTCGCAGCGCTGCAAGGAAGCCTGGAACGACGTGCCGATCGTGCTCGGCGGCATCGAGGGCTCGCTGCGCCGCATCGCGCATTACGACTACTGGCAGGACAAGGTGCGGCGCTCGATCGTCGTCGACGCCAAGTGCGACCTGCTGCTTTACGGCAACGCGGAGCGGGCGATCGTCGAGATCGCCCACCGGCTGGCCGCGCGCGAGCCGGTGCAGCACATCACCGACGTGCGCGGCACGGCTTTCGTGCGGCGCGAGACGCCGGAGGGCTGGTTCGAGATCGACTCCACCAGCGTGGACCTGCCGGGCCGCGTCGATGCGCACGTCAATCCCTACCTGATGGTGTCGGAGCAGGCCAAGGCCAACGGCGCGACCTGCGCGAAGGAAGACGAGGCCCAGGCGGTCGCCGCGCAGGCCCAGGCGACCGCGGCGCCGGTGCACTTCGTCCCCAATCCCGCCGTGCGCCTGAAGCCGCCGCCGCGCGAGCGCTCGGTGATCCGCCTGCCTTCCTACGAGCAGGTGCGCGCCGACCCCGTGCTCTACGCCCACGCCAATCGCGTGCTGCACCTCGAGACCAACCCCGGCAACGCCCGTGCCCTGGTCCAGGCCCATGGCGAGGGCACGACCGCGCGCGACGTGTGGATCAACCCGCCGCCCATCCCGCTCACCACGGCCGAGATGGACCACGTGTTCGACCTGCCCTATGCCCGCAGCCCGCATCCGCGCTATGCGGACGAGAACGGCAGCCACGACGGCGCGACCAAGATCCCGGCCTGGGAAATGATCCGCTTCAGCGTGAACATCATGCGCGGCTGCTTCGGTGGCTGCACCTTCTGCTCCATCACCGAGCACGAAGGCCGCATCATCCAGAGCCGCTCGGAAGACTCGATCATCAAGGAGCTCGAGACCATCCGCGACAGCGTGAAGGGCTTCACCGGCACCATCTCTGACCTGGGCGGGCCGACCGCCAACATGTACCGCATCGGCTGCAAGAGCCCGGAGATCGAGGCCGCCTGCCGCAAGCCCAGCTGCGTGTACCCGGGCATCTGCCCGAACCTCAACACCAGCCACGATCCGCTCATCAAGATCTACCGCCGCGCGCGGGCCTTGAAGGGCATCAGGAAAATCCTGATCGGCTCCGGCCTGCGCTACGACCTGGCCGTGCAGTCGCCCGAGTACGTGAAGGAGCTGGTGCAGCACCACGTGGGCGGCTACCTCAAGATCGCGCCCGAGCACACCGAGCAGGGGCCGCTGTCGAAGATGATGAAGCCGGGCATCGGCAGCTACGACCGCTTCAAGCAGATGTTCGAGAAGTTCAGCGCCGAAGCGGGCAAGAAGCAGTACCTGATCCCGTACTTCATCGCCGCGCATCCGGGCACCAGCGACGAGGACATGATGAACCTCGCGCTCTGGCTCAAGCGCAACGGCTTCCGCGCCGACCAGGTGCAGACCTTCTACCCGTCGCCCATGGCCACCGCGACCGCGATGTACCACACGGACCGCAATCCGCTGCGCAAGATCACGCGCGACAGCGAAACGGTGGACATCGTGCGCGGCGAGAAGCGCCGCCGCCTGCACAAGGCCTTCCTGCGCTACCACGACGCCAACAACTGGCCGCTGCTGCGCGAGGCGCTGAAGAAGATGGGACGGGCCGACCTGATCGGCAACGGCAAGCACCACCTGATCCCCACCTACCAGCCGCTCACGGACGGCGGCTACCAGAGTGCGCGGCGCAAGAACTCGACGCCGGTGGCGCAGAAGCAGAATCCGGTGCAGTCCGCGCAGCCCGCGAAGCCGGTGAAGCCTGCACGAGGCCGCATCCTCACGCAGCACACCGGCCTGCCGCCGCGGGAGACCGGCGCGGCGCGCGTCAAGCCGGCCCGCAAGGCAAAGTAGCCCAGCGAGCGGCAGCCGCCGATCGCACCGCCCGATCGAGTCGTTGTATGGTGCGGGGATGAACAGCCGTCCGGCCTCCTTCCGGCTTCCTGCCATCGGGCTGGGCCTGCTTCTTGCCGCCGTCGCAGCCATCGCGCAGGCGCCCTCCCTGGATGCGGGTTCCGCGCCCGCCCTGCGCGAGCAGCACCAGAAGCTCGCCGGCCAACTGGCCGGCAGCCCGCTCAAAAGGCCGATGTACCTGGAATCCACCGAGACCGACGGCGGCCTGCAGGGCGACGTCTACGCCGTGGTCGATCATCCGCTCGACCAGGTGCGCACGGCCCTGGCCAAGGGCGGGCAGTGGTGCGAGATGCTGCTGCTGCACATCAACAACCGGCGCTGCCGCGTCAGCAGGCAAGGCCAGGATGAGGTGCTGACGCTCAGCGTGGTGAAGCGCTACGACAAGCCGGTCGAGCAGGCCTTCGAGCTGAGCTTCGTCCACCGCGTCGCGAGCAGCAGCAGCGACTACCTGGCGGTGCAGCTGTCGGCGCAGAGCGGGCCGCTGGGCACCAGCAACTACCGCGTCTCGCTCGAGGCCGTGCCGCTCGGGGAACGCCGGACCTTCCTGCATTTCGGCTATGCCTACGATCACAACCTGATGGCGCGGCTGGCCACCAAGGCCTACCTCGCGACCTTCGGCAGCCACAAGATGGGCTTCACAGTGATCGGACAGAAGCCGGACGGCGAGCCTGAGTACATCCGCGGCGTGCGGGGGCTGATGGAGCGCAACGCGATGCGCTACTTTCTCACCCTCGACGCCTACCTGGACAGCCTCGACGCGGCGCCCGCCGAGCGGGCCGAGAAGCGCCTGCACGCCTGGTTCGAACAGGCCGAGCGCTATCCGCGGCAACTGCACGAAGTCGACCTCGCGACCTACCTCGAGCACAAGCGCGCGGACCGCAAGCGCGACGAGCCCAAGCCCTGATCGCCGGGGGGCTCGGCCTTCAGCGCAGCACCAGCACCGGCGTGTGCGAGTGCGTCAGCACGTGCAGCGTCTCGCTGCCCATGAGCAGCCGCTTGAGGCCGCGGCGCCCGTGCGAGGCCATCACGATCAGCTCGCTCTTGTGCACGCGGGCGGCCTCGATGATGGCCTCGGCCACCAGTTCGGATTTCATGACCACGGCCAGCGTGCTGCGCACGCCGCGGGCCTCGGCCTTGGCCTTGACCGCGTCGACCACGCGCTGGGCCTCCGCGTCGGCCTCGCTTTGCATGCGCTTGACTTCCATCTGCGTCAGCAGCAGCGAGCCTTCGAAGTAGCCGGTGGGATAGTGGTGGACCACCCTGACGGCGACCAGCTCGGCGTTGGTGAGCAGGGCGAGGTCGATCGCGCTGTTGACGGCCAGGTCCGAGAGCTCGGAACCATCGGTGGCGACGAGTATGCGTTCATACATGGCGCTCTCCCGGGCGGGAGACACCCGCCCCGCTCGCAGGGTAGCGCCGGCGGGCGGGGGCAACAAGCGCGCGGTCTAGGTGCGAGCGTCCAATCGCCGGCGCTCAGAAGAGCAGGGCCACGGCCCACCCGAGACCCAGCCCCAGCAGCAGCGCCCCGCCCACGCGCAGCGCATAGCGCGGGCCGCCGGCGATCGTGGCCACCGCGCAGCGCGTCAGCGTGTTGACGCTGACGGCGACCAGCGCGCCGTGCACGAAGCGCTCCGTCGCCATGGTGCCCGCCGCATGCAGCGAGGCCATGGAGGCGATGGGCGAATGCGCGTCGGCCAGCGCCGCGATGGCCACGCTGATGAGCAGGCCGGCTTCGCCGAAGCGGTCCTGCGCGTAACTGACCACCAGCGCCACCACGGCCAGCAGCGCGGCCACGGCCAGCGCCTCGCGCGGCCGCAGTGCGCTGCGCGTGCTGGCGGGCGCTTCGATGGCGTCGCTGCCGCGGGCGCGGCGCGACAGCAGCGGCAGCAGGCCCGCCACCGCCGTGCCGGCCGCGGCGGCCAGCGCCGCCGGCAGCAAGGCCAGCGCGGCCGCCGGCGACAGCGCCGCGCCGAGCACCAGCGCCTGGGCCCAGGTGGCAACGCCCGACAGCGCCGCGCCGCCCGCCAGCACGCCGGCCTGGCCGGGCTGCGCCTTGGCGCGGCCGCCGAAGGAGGCCACGGTCGCGGTGCTGGAGATGAAGCCCGAGACAAAACCCGAGCCCAGCATGCCCGCGCGCGCACCGAGCCAGCGCGCCGCCATGTGGCCACCGGCCTGGATGGCCAGGATCAGCACGACCATCGCCGCCAGCGGCCTTGGGTCGATGCCGCCCAGCCACGGCAGCGGGCCGGCGGGAATGAGCGGCAGCACGATCAGGGCGAGCGCGGCCAGCAGCAGTCCGTCGTGCAACTCCTGCTCGCTGAGCAGCTGGGTGGCGAAGCGGTGCAGCCGGCGGCGCATGGCCAGCAACAGCGCCAGGCCGGCGCCGCAGGCTGCGCCCAGCGTCGGCGCGATGGCCGACTGCACGCCGATCAGGTAGGTGGTGAAGAGAGCGAGCTCGGTCGTGAGCCCCGGGTCGTCCTCGCCGCTCTTCCAGTACGCGAGGATGCCGGCCAGCCCGATGAAGGCTGCGCCAACCGGCACCAGCCCGGGCACCGGCAGCAGCTGCGCCAAGGCCCCGCACAGTGCCGCGACGGTGAAGGTGCGCAGGCCGGCGGCGCCGCTTTCCGTGCCCTCGCCCTTGCGGCGCTCGCGCTCGATGCCGATCAGCATGCCGACGCCGAGGGCCACGGCCAGGCCGATCGGAGCGTCGGGTGGAATGCTGGTGTTCATCTGTCGGCGTGGCGTGGTGGGAAGAAAAAGGCGCGGGCGATTTTGCCCAATGCGCGGAAGTCGCCTGCGCTTCCCGGCATACTCGCAGCGCTCGCAACCTGCATGAATCTCGCAAGCCATGGACAAAGAAGTCGAACCCGCGGTCCTCGCCGTCATCAATGAAAAACGTCTGTCCGGCGAAAAGCGCACGCCGGTGGACATCATCGCCAGGATGGGCGTGTTCGAGGCCCGCGACAAGGCCTCGGACCAGGCCTGGCTGGCGACCGGCGACAACATCATCGCCACCATCTGGGCCGAGCTCGTGAGCATCGGCGCCGGCGGCCGCTGGTTCCTGCTCGAATCGCTGGACACGCAGCGCCGCATCGGCGGCGGCGACCGCAGCGTGCTGCAGATCCAGCGCGCCAAGGACCGCCTCGGCCTGCTCAAGCGCGCGCTGGACGCGGGCCAGGGGGTGAGGGCGGTGCTGCAGACCAACCGCGTGGCCATCCGCGACGCGGAAAGCGACCGCGCCGCCCGCGTATCGACCCGGGTGCCCGACGACGAGGAGTGGCACGTCGCCCTCTGGGAGCCGGCGCGCAAGTTCGCCGTGCTGGTCCGCGGACAGCACGGGTGGCTGCCGAGCGACGAAGAGATCCAGGCGGCGCGGGCGCGCATCGGCATGCCCGAGGAGGCGCCGCAGGGCGCATCGGGCGAGGCCGCGGCGGACGATCCGCAGGCCGCCGCCATGGACTACCTGGCGCGCCACTTCGCGGGCTACGGCTACAAGGCCGAGGACGTGTCCGCGCGCAAGCTCGGCTACGACATCGAGGTGTCGGACAAGAAGGGCAAGGTCCTGCTGCAACTCGCGGTGAAGGGCACCGCGACGGGCAAGACCGGCTTCAAGCTCACGGACGAGGAGCGCGCCTGCGCGAAGAAGGGCGACCCCTGGCGTCTGGCGGTGGTGACCGATGCCTTCGGTCCCGCGACGCAGCACAAGCTCTACAGGGCTTCCGAAATCGACAAGGCGCCCGGCCTCGAGCCGTTCTGATCTCCGTCACGCGAGGACCGTTCGCGGCAGCAGCGCCGGCACCAGCGGGCGGTTCAGCCGCTCGCGCCACCAGCGCAGCGCGCGGCCTTCGGCGCCCGTGCGCCACGCCAGCCAGAAGAACTCGGTGGGCCGCGGCTCCTCGGTCTCCAGTTCCACCAGCGTGCCGCGGGCCAGCTCCGCGCCGATGCAGGCGCGCGGCAGGTAGCCGTGGCCCAGGCCTTCGACCTGGCAGGCGATCTTGGCCGCCATGCTGGGCACGGTGATGCGCGGCTGCCCCGCGAGCAGGCCCACGGTGCGGTCCGACAGGCTGCGGGCGCTGTCGCCCACCACGATCGCGTTGCAGTCGAGCAGGTCGCCGCGCTGCAGCGGCCGGCCCAGGCGGGCGAGCGGATGGGTGGCCGCCACGCAGAAGGCGAAGTCCAGGCTGCCCACGTTCACCGCCTGGTAACCGCCGCCGGTGGGGCCCTCGCCGGCGGCGATGACGACGTCGGCGCGGCCCTCGCGCAGCGCCTCCCAGGCGCCCGTCATCGCTTCGCAGCCGATGCGCAGACGGGTGCCGCAGCGCAGGTCCTCGAAGGCGCGCACGTCTTCGATCAACGCCTGTGTCGGAATGAGCGAGTCGTGCACCAGCTGCAGCTCCGATTCGTAGCCGGTGGCGATCTGCCGCATGCGTGATTCGAGGTCGCCCGCGGCCCTCAGCAGCCAGCGACCCTCCCGCAGCATCTCGTCGCCCGCGGACGTGAGGGTGACGCGCGGTCCGTTGCGCTCGAAGAGCTGCATGCCCAGTTGCTCCTCCAGCTTCGCCACCGCGTACGAGATGGTCGAGGGCACCTTGTTGAGCCGCGAGGCCGCCTGGGCAAAGGAGCCGTGGCGGGCGATGGCGTCGACCAGTTCGATCGCTTCGAGGGTGAGCTTGAGCATGGCAGGTTTGTATGTTCGAAAAATTCGATGATGATCCCCGAAAAATTTCGTCAAAAAGCGGTGGACGGGCCCCGATGATTGCGCCCATGCTGAGGGGAAGCAAAAGACAAGATCCTCGAAGCAGATTGTGAATTCGATCGAATTCACGGACGTCACGGGTTTCCACCAAGGGCCTGCGGCGTCCGACCCCCACCCCGCCCACTTGAACCCTGAGGAGCATTCCATGACCGTCAAAGCCACCCCCGCCCCCGGCAGCAAACTGCTCACCCCCACCGACCACACGCTGGTGATGATCGACTTCCAGTCGCAGATGGCCTTCGCCACGCACTCGATCGACGCCGTCAGCCTGCGCAACAACGCGGCGGTGGTGGCGCAAGCGGCCGCAGGTTTCAAGGTCTCGACCATCCTGACCACGGTGGCCGAGAAGAGCTTCTCCGGCCCGATGTTCAGCGAGATCACCGAGGCCTTCCCCGGCCAGAAAATGCTGGACCGCACCTCGATGAACACCTGGGAAGACGCCGCCGTGATCGAGGAAGTGAACCGCATCGGCAAGCCGCGCATCGTGCTGGCCGGCCTGTGGACCAGCGTGTGCATCGTCGGCCCGGCGCTGTCGGCGCTGGACCAGGGCTTCGAGGTCTACGTGATCGCGGACGCCTGCGGCGACATCTCGGCCGAGGCCCACGACCGCGCGATGGAGCGCATGGTGCAGGCCGGCGCTCGCCCGATGACCTCGCTGCAGTACCTGCTCGAACTGCAGCGCGACTGGGCCCGCGGCGACACCTACGAACTCACCACCGGCATCGCCAGGAAGGTGGGCGGTGCCTACGGCCTCGGCATCACCTACGCCAAGAGCATGTTCGGCGCGCACGAAGGCTGAGCCCCGACCGAGGCGCCGGCCATGAAGCCCTACCTTGTATCCCTTGCGCTGGGCCTGCTGGTCGGCGTGATCTACGCACTCTTCCAGGTGCGCTCGCCGGCGCCGCCGGTGATCGCCCTGGTCGGCCTGCTGGGGATCCTGCTCGGCGAGCAGATCCCGCCCTTGGTCAAGCAGGTGTTCCAACGCGAAACGGTGAACACATCGTGGCTGCACCACCAGGTCAAGCCGCACATGTTCGGCGAGCTGCCGAAGTGCGCGCAGGTGCAGGCGCAAGACGCGTCCAGCGTCCGCTCAGCTGCAGAGCGAAGCTCATGACATCATCCGCCGCCGACGCCGGGCGCCGCCGCTTCCTGGGCGCGCTCGGCGCCACCCTGGCCGCCCCGGGCCTTGCACAGACCCCTCACCGGAGCCCCTCCGCCATGTCCGACACCTCGACGCCCGACCTGATCCTGCGCAACGGCCGCATCACCACGCTGGACCGCGCCAACCCTGTCGCCGATGCCGTGGCCATCCAGGGCGGCCGCTTCACCCACGTGGGCCGCGACCTGGACATCCTGCCCCTGGCCGGGAGCGCCACCCGCGTCATCGACCTGAAGGGCCGCCCGGTGCTGCCGGGCCTCATCGACAACCACCTGCACATCATCCGCGGCGGCCTGAACTTCAACCTCGAGCTGCGCTGGGACGGTGTCACGAGCCTGGCCGACGCCATGGCCATGCTCAAGCGCCAGGTCGCCATCACCCCCGCGCCGCAGTGGGTGCGCGTGGTGGGCGGCTTCACCGAGCACCAGTTCGCCGAGAAGCGCCTGCCCACCATCGACGAACTCAACGCGGTCGCGCCCGACACGCCGGTGTTCATCCTCCACCTCTACGATCGCGCCCTGCTCAATGCCGCCGCGCTGCGCGCCGTGGGCTACACCAGGGACACGCCCCAGCCCCCCGGCGGCGAGATCACGCGCGACGCCCGCGGCAACCCGACCGGCCTGCTGCTGGCCAAGCCCAACGCGGCCATCCTCTACGCCACCCTGGCCAAGGGCCCGAAGCTGCCGATGGAGTATCAGCTCAACTCCACCCGGCACTTCATGCGCGAACTCAACCGCCTGGGCGTGACCGGCGCCATCGACGCCGGCGGCGGCTTCCAGAACTATCCCGAGGACTACCAGGTCATCCAGCAGCTTGCCGATGCCGGCCAGCTCACCATCCGCCTGGCCTACAACCTCTTCACCCAGAAGGCCAGGCAGGAGAAGCAGGACTTCCTGAACTGGACGGCCAGCTCCAGGTACAAGCAGGGCGACGACTACTTCCGCCACAACGGCGCCGGCGAGATGCTGGTCTTCTCCGCCGCCGACTTCGAGGACTTCCGCCAGCCGCGCCCCGACATGGGCCCCGAGATGGAAGGCGAACTCGAAGAAGTGGTGCGCATCCTGGCGCAGAACCGCTGGCCCTGGCGCATGCACGCCACCTACGACGAGACCATCGCGCGCGCGCTGGACGTCTTCGAGAAGGTGAACCGCGACATTCCGCTGTCGGGCCTGAACTGGTTCTTCGACCATGCCGAGACCATCTCCGACAAGTCCATCGACCGCATCGCCGCCTTGGGCGGCGGCGTGGCGGTGCAGCACCGCATGGCCTACCAGGGCGAGTACTTCGTCGAGCGCTACGGCGCCGCGGCGGCCGAGGCCACGCCGCCGGTCAAGCGCATGCTCGAGAAGGGCGTGAAGACCTCCGCCGGCACCGATGCGACCCGCGTGGCCTCCTACAACCCGTGGGTGTCGCTGTCGTGGCTCATCACGGGCAGGACGGTGGGCGGCCTGCAGATCACGCCCCAGCGCAACCTGCTCGACCGCGAGACCGCGCTGCGCATGTGGACCGAGAAGGTGACCTGGTTCTCCGACGAGGAAGGCAAGAAGGGCTGCATCGCGGCAGGCCAGCTCGCCGACCTGATCGTGCCGGACCGCGACTTCTTCGGCTGCGCCGAATCGGAGATCGCCGGCACCAGCGCGCTGCTCACCATGGTGGGCGGCAAGGTGGTGTGGGCGGCCGGCGAGTTCGCCGCCCACGACGAGGGCGCGGTGCCGCCGGCCATGCCGGACTGGTCGCCGGTGCGTCGCTATGGCGGCTATGGCGCCTGGGGTGAGAAGGAAGGTGCGCCGCTGCAGAAGGTGATGCGCCAGGCCGCGATGTCCTGCGGCTGCGCCAGCAGCTGCAACGTGCATGGCCACCGGCATGCGTCGGCCTGGGGCAGCCGGCTGCCGGTGTCGGACCTCAAGAGCTTCTGGGGCGCGCTGGGCTGCGCCTGCTGGGCGGTGTGACGATGCGCTGGAGCACCTCCCCCGCGCTGCGCTGGACTGCCTTGCTGCTGCTGTGCGCGGCCTACCTGCAGGGCGGGCTGCAGAAGGCCTTCGACTTCCCGTCGGCGATCGCGGAGATGAATCACTTCGGTCTCTCGCCCGCAGCCCCGGTGGCGATCGCGGTGATCGTGCTGGAGCTGGGCGCCGCGGCGCTCATCCTCTCCGGCCGCCTGCGCTGGCTGGGCGCGCTGGCGCTGGCGCTGTTCACGCTGATGGCCACCTTCGTGGCGCTGCGCTTCTGGGAGATGCCGGCGGGGCAGGGGCGCTTCATGGCGGCCAATGCCTTCTTCGAGCACCTGGGGCTGGTCGGCGGCTTCATGCTCGTGGCGTGGCAGGACCTGAGGGAGCGTGCCCATGTCTGAGATCCAGGCCGACGCGAAGGCGCCCGCCCAGCGCGGCGCCTTCGCCCCGCTGCGCCAGCCGGTCTTCGCGGTGCTGTGGACCGCCACCGTGCTCGGCAACATTGGCAGCTTCATGCGCGACGTGGCGAGCTCCTGGCTGGTCACCGACCTCTCGGCCAGCCCGACCGCGGTGGCGCTGATCCAGACGGCAGCCACGTTGCCGGTCTTCCTGCTGGCGATTCCCGCCGGCGTGCTCTCGGACATCCTCGACCGGCGCCGCTTCCTGATCTTCGTGCAGCTGGTGCTCGCCGCCGTGAGCGGCACGCTGCTGGTGCTCTCACACACCGGCGCGCTGACGGTCGAGTACCTCATCGCGCTGACCTTCGTCGGCGGCATCGGCGCTGCGCTGATGGGGCCGACCTGGCAATCCATCGTGCCCGAGCTGGTGCCGCGCGCGGACCTCAAGAGCGCGGTGGCGCTGAACTCGCTGGGCATCAACATCGCGCGCTCCATCGGGCCTGCGGCCGGCGGGCTGATCCTGGCGAGCTTCGGCGCGGCGGTGACCTACGGGGTGGACGTGCTGAGCTACGTCTTCGTCATCGCCGCCCTGCTGTGGTGGAAGCGGCCCCCGGCCACCGACGGTGCGCTGCAGGAAAACTTCTTCGGCGCCTTCCGTGCCGGCCTGCGCTACACCCGCGCCAGCCGCGAGCTGCACGTGGTGCTGCTGCGCGCGGCCGTCTTCTTCGCCTTCGCGAGTTCGGTGTGGGCGTTGCTGCCGCTGGTGGCCCGCCAGATGCTGGGCGGCGATGCCGGCTTCTACGGCGTGCTGCTGGGCGCGGTCGGCGCAGGCGCCATCGGCGGCGCGCTGGTGATGCCGCGGCTGCGCGAGCGGCTGGATGCGGACGGCATGCTGCTGCTGGCCGCGCTGCTCACCGCCGCCGTGATGGGCAGCCTGGTCTTCGCGCCGCCCAAGTGGCTGGCCGTGGCGCTGCTGCTCCTGCTGGGCCTGGGCTGGATCGTGGCGCTGACCACGCTCAACGGCGTGGCGCAGTCCATCCTCCCGAACTGGGTGCGCGGTCGGGGCCTTGCCGTGTACCTCACCGTGTTCAACGGCGCCATGGCCGCGGGCAGCCTGGGCTGGGGCCTGGTGGCGCAAGCCATCGGCGTGCCCGGCACCCTGGTGGCCGGCGCGGCGGGGCTGGTGGTCGCGGGCCTGCTCTTCCATCGCATCAAGCTGCCCCGCGGCGAGGCCGACCTGCAGCCCTCCAACCACTGGCCCGAGCCCTTGCTCGCCGAGCCGATCGCGCACGACCGCGGGCCGGTGATGATCCAGGTCGAGTACCGCATCCGCAAGGAGGACCATGCGGCCTTCCTGGACGTGATGAAGCGCCTGTCGCTCGAGCGCCGCCGTGACGGCGCCTACGCCTGGGGCCTGCACGAAGACACTTCCGATTCGGAACGGGTGGTGGAGTGGTTCTTCGTCGAGTCCTGGGCCGAGCACCTGCGCCAGCACCATCGCGTGTCGCAGGCCGATGCCGATCTGCAAGCCGAGGCCTTGCGCTTCCATCAGGGGGAAGGCAGGCCGGAGGTGCATCACCTCCTGGCGCTTTGAGCTGAGAAGCTTCTCTGCGCAGCGGGCCGCTCTGAGCGGCGGCTTAGGCACTGCCGGACAGCGCGCTGCTTCGCGCGTTTATTCCTGAATCTGATGAATTGTCGCTAAGCGGCAAGTTGATGCGTGCCTTTGCTATGGTCGCGGCCGTCGATCGACGGCGCGGCTGACTCTCCGCGCGGTCGTTGAAGAACAACCCCGTCAGAGAAAACTCAGGGAGAGTCGGATGAGTCGTGACCTTGCGCGCGGCCGCGCGCGCTTCAACGGGCCTGAACCGGGCTCTCCGCCATTCGCACACGCCACGTCGGCGAACCATCTTCTGCCCCATGCGGCCTTTCGGGGCGGGCTCTTCAGCCACGCCCTCAGCCATCGGCCCTCAGGCCACTGGAGGACATAGCGCGAGACTGTTTGTCGATGAAGTGCTCAAACCAACGCAAGGAGCATCGCGTGAGGGCGATGACACATTGGTTGGCGGGGCCGGCGCCGACAGCTATGTCATCGGCGCCGACAGCGGACGAGACACCATCCTCGACGCCGACGACCAAGGCACCATTGAACTGGCCGGCCGCTCCTTGACCGGCGCCGGCGAACTCGTCAGCACGACTGCCGCCACCCGGCCCTACACCGTCTGGTTCGACGACAGCAACGCCGTCCAGCCCATCCGCTACAGCCTCAACACCCTCACCGAAAAACTCACCATCACCGGTGCCGGCAGCACTGTCGTCGTCAAGGACTTCCAGAGCGGCGACCTCGGCATCGCCACGGTCAACTACCTGTACGCCGCCTCGGCCGTGACGGTCAGCCTGGCCGCCACTGGCGCGCAGGCCACGGGCGGCTCCGGCCTCGACACGCTGCGCAACATCGAGAACCTCGCGGGCAGCAGGCACGACGACACCCTGACGGGCAATGCCCTCGCCAACGTGCTGCATGGTGGCCAGGGCCACGACACCCTGATCGGCGGCGCGGGCAAGGACACGCTCATCGGCGGTGCCGGCGTCGACCTGCTCCAGGGCGGCCAGGACAACGACGTGTACTACGTGGACGACAGCGCCGACGTCGTGACGGAGCTACCCGGCGAAGGCACGGACCTCGTGCAAAGCGCCGTCAGCTACACCTTGCCGGACAACGTCGAGAACCTGACCCTGACCGGCACGCAGCGCATCGACGCCACGGGCAACGCACTGAACAACCTGTTGACCGGCAATGCCGCAGACAACATCCTCTCGGGCGGTGCGGGCCATGACAGGCTCAGCGGCGGGGCCGGCAACGACACGCTCATCGGCGGCGCCGGCAAGGACACCTACCTGTTCGGGCGCGGCTCGGGCCGCGACACAATCGTCATCGACGCGACCTGGCGCGACACCGGCACCGACACCGCCACCGATGTCGTGCAGTTCGACAAGGACGTCGCGCTGGAGCAGCTCCTGTTCGACCTGGTCGAGGATAACCTGGAGATTCGCATCGTCGGCACCGACGACAGGCTCACCATCCAGGACTGGACCTGGAACGGTGTCTTTCCCGTCGACGAGTTCAGGACCGGCGACGGACATGTTCTGTCGGGCAGCCAGGTGCACGACCTGGTGGACGTGTCGGCCAGCCTGCCCCCGGCACCGATGTGGCCATCGATGGTGGCGTCCGGCGATCAGGCCGGCCTGGTGGCAGCCAACATGGGGGCCTTGATCTGAGCTCGCTGCGGTCGCCCTGGTCGGCCTGAAGTCGGCCTGAAGTCGGTCCTGCGGCGCTGTCTCCCCCGGCGCCGCCATCACGGCTTGGCCGGTTGTCCAAGCCGTCGACCCGTCCTTCGGGCTAGGTCGAATTGCAGAGGAAGACTGGCCGGAAGAGCATGGCCGGGAAAGGGAGGCGTGAGTAACATCCTGTATGTCAACTTTTGGCTGACATCTCCGTCGGAAGCTTCTCGGGGGATGCCAGCCGCCAGCAGGGGAGTTACGTCTTGCGGCTCACACGGACAACGTCCAGATTTCTTCTGCTGTGCGTCGCGGGCCTGCTCGCGGCGCTGCCGGGCTGGGCGCAGACCGGCAGCCCGGGCCTGGCCACTCAGATCCCCTGGGCGCAGTCGCCCACCATCGTCGGCATCGTCGAAGGCAGCGCGACGCTGATCCGCCAGACCACGCGCTATGCGCTCGCCGAGAGCGTGGCCCTGAACGAGCAGGACATCATCGAGACCGGGCCGGGCGCCTTCGTCCAGATCGAGCTGCCCGGGGGCACGCTGATCGGCCTGGGCGAATCGACCCGGCTGATGCTGCGTCCGCGCACCGGCAAGGGCATGGTGGCGCCACCGCTCTACCTGCTGCAGGGCTGGCTCAAGACCACCAGCCCCGGCGCCTTCGGCTACACCAGCCCCGCCTTCGAACTCTCGGTCCAGGCGGCCAGCACCGTCGCCCATGCCTCGGACACGGGCTACGACGTTTTCGTCGAAAGCGGCACCGCCCGGCTGGCGTTGCGCGACGGGGCCAAGCCGGTGTGGCAACTGGCCGGCGGCGACTTCGCCCAGCGGCGCGAAGGCGCTTCGCCGACGACGGCCCGGCGTGCGCCTCCCGAGTTCCTGGCCAAGGTGCCGCGGCAGTTCCGTGACCGGCTGCCCGCGCGTGGTGAAAAGTTCGGCAAGCGCCAGGCCGCGCCCAAGGCGCTCGGCGACATCGCTTACACCGACGTGGCGGCCTGGCTGCACACCGAGCCGGGGCTGCGCCTGCCCCTGCTGCCGCTGTGGCGCGCCCGCGCCCAGGCCGACCCGGCTTTCCGCGCGGCCGCCAAGGCCGAGCTCGCGCGCCACCCCGAATGGGAACCCTATGCCGACCCCGAGGGCTATGCCCGCCGCATGGCCCAGGAGGCCGAGCGCCGCCGCGCGCGGGAAGCGGCGCGCCAGGCCGCCCGGCGAGCCGCCACGGCGGCGGAGGCCGGCGGCGGATCCTCGGGAAAACCATAGTGAACCGGCCTGTCAGCACCCGCAACCCAGCGGCGTGAAGCCATCCCCCCTGGACTGGAGAAGCCCATGCGCCTGTTGTTCAAGTTCAACCTGATCTTCCTGGTGGTCTTCGTCCTGGGTGTGCTCGGCGCCGGCAAGGTGTCGCACGACCTGCTGCAGAAGAACGCCAAGGAGGAAGTGCTCAACCACGCGCGCCTGACCATGGAAAAAGCCGTCGCCGTGCGCGGCTACACCAACGACCAGATCCGGCCGCTGCTGGAGACGCAGATGAAGTACACCTTCCTGCCCCAGACCGTGCCGGCCTATTCCGCCACCGAGGTGCTGGCGACCCTGTCCAAGAGCTTCCCGGACTACACCTACAAGGAAGCCACCCTCAACCCGACCAACCCGCGCGACCGGGCGGTCGACTGGGAGGCCGATATCGTCAATCGCTTCCGCACCCAGGCCGACTCCAAGGAGTTCGTCGGGGAGCGCGAGTCGGGCACCGGGCGCGCCCTCTACATCGCGCGCCCGCTGCGCATCACCAACCAGGCCTGCCTGACCTGCCACAGCACTGTCGAGGCGGCGCCCCGCACCCTGATCGACAAGTACGGCCCGGCCAACGGTTTCGGCTGGCAGCTCAACGAGGTGATCGGTGCACAGGTGGTGTCCGTCCCGATGGCCGTGCCGCTGGCGCGCGCGGAACAGACCTTCAAGGTGTTCATGGGCTCGCTGATCGGCATCTTCGTGGCCATCGGCATCGTGCTGAACGTGATGCTCTACCTGCTCGTCATCCGGCCGGTGACGACGCTGTCCAAGCTGGCCAACCGCGTCAGCCTGGGCGAGGACGCACCGGAATTCCCCTCGCACGGCCACGACGAAATCGGGATACTGGCGCAGTCCTTCACCCGGATGCGAAACAGCCTCGATCACGCACTCAAGATGCTGGATGCATGAAGCTCTCCCCCAGTCCGCGCTGTTCCCCGGACAGGCCAGGCTTCGCCGGCGGCGTGGGCTGCGGGTGCCAGGCACTTTGAGCAACTGATATGTCGCCGTCGATGCCTGCCTCTGTCGGTCCGTACCCCATCCGGGGGGTGATCGGCTCGGGTGCGATGGGCATGGTGTACCTGGCGCACGACCCGGCCATCGACCGGCCGGTGGCGATCAAGACCATCCACCGGCGCCTGCTCGAAACCGGCGACGACGACCCGAGCGTGGCGGCGCGCTTCCGCGTGGAGGCCAAGGCGGCCGGGCGCCTCACGCACCGCAACATCGTGCAGGTCTACCAGTTCGGCGAGGACAACGACTGCGCCTACATCGTCATGGAGTACGTCGCCGGCCGCAATCTGCGCGACTACATCCATTCGCCGCGCAAGCTCGAGATCGGGCAGGTGCTGTGCCTCATGGGCCAGCTGCTCGACGGCCTGCATTACGCGCACGAGCGCGGCATCGTGCACCGCGACGTCAAGCCCGCGAACCTGCTGATCGCCGACGACGGGCGGCTGAAGATCACCGACTTCGGGATCGCGCGCACGGAGTCGTCGAACCTCACGCGCGGCAGCTCCGTCATCGGCTCGCCCGGCTACATCGCGCCCGAGCAATACACCGACCGCGAAGTGGACCGCCGCGTCGACGTGTTCTCGGCCGGCGTGCTGCTCTACCAGATGCTCAGCGGCTCGACGCCCTTCGCCGGCACCGACGAGGCGATCATGTACAAGATCGTCTACGAGGCGCACAAGCCGCTGCGCGAGCTGATGGACGATCCCGCGCTCGCACCCTTCGACGCGGTGCTCGACCAGGCCCTGGCCAAGGACCCGGCAAAGCGCTATCCCACGGCCCTGGCGATGCGCACCGCCTTGCTCGCCCTGGCCGACGCGCCGCTGCCCGATGCCTTGCCGCCCGAGATCGTGCTCCCGCCCCGGCTGCGCAGCACGGGCGCGAAGGCGGCGGCGGCGAAGGAGCGCGACTCGCCCTCCGGTCGCGGCGCGAGTTCGGTGCCGTCCATGCCCGACCCGGCCACGACGCCGCTGTCGCCTTCGAGGCCCCAGCCGGTCACCGGCCCGGCTTCCGGTCCGCCATCCGTCCCCGTGCCGACGGGCTGGGACACCCAGGCGCTGGCCGGGATCGAACGCGAACTCGCCGAGCACATCGGCCCGGTGGCCCGCGTGCTGGTGCGCCGCGCCGCGCGCGGGCTGACCTCGCTGGCCGCGGTGCGCCAGGCCGTCGCCTTCGCGATCGTCGACTTCGAGGCGCGCGAGCGCTTCCTGGCCAAGGGTGCCTCGCCCACCGGGACCGGCAATGGCGTCGGCACGGTGGCTACCTCGGTCACCCGTTTCAGGCCCGGGACCTCCGGCACTTCCGGCACCGCCGTGAACGCCGCGCCCGCGGGCGCGCCGATGCGCGAGGGCGACGTCGACAAGGCGGCCGCCGCGCTGCTGTCTTCGCTGGGCCCCATCAGCCGCATCGTCGCCAGGCGCTGCGCCGCGAAATCCGAGACCCGCGAGCAGTTCGTCGCGCACGTGCTCGAGCAGCTCACGCCCAACATCGATGCCCGCCGAGTGCAAGCCGAACTCTGGCGGGCGCTCGGCTAGCTCGGAAGCATCGTGATCGCCTTGCGAGTCACGCGCCGCCCCGGCGGCACCGAACCCGACGAGACGGCCCTGCCGATGCCGCCCGAAGGCTTCACCATCGGCCGCTCGGAGGATTGCGGGCTGGTGCTCGCGGACCCGCTGCGCCTGGTCTCGCGCCAGCACGCGCAGGTCCTGCCGGTGGGCGGGGTGGTGCATGTGCGCTGCATCAGCAGCACCTCGCCGATGTGGGTCAACGGCAGGCAGCTCGATCCGGGCGGCGAGCGTGCGCTGCAGGTGGGCGACCGTCTGCGCATCGGCGGCTTCGAGCTGGCCGTCGAGCCGAACGTGGTGGCCACGGTGGCGCAGCGCTCGCGGCTGGACCGCTGGTTCGACCTGGACGATGCGCCCGACCTCATGGCCGCAGGCTCCGCGCTGCCGGCGGTGGCCCTCGCGCACGAGCCGGAGACCGGTGCCGCGGTGGTGTCCTGGCAGGACAGTCCGCATCTCGTGCGCACCGGTGCACCCATTCCGCCGCCGCTGAAGACGCCGCAGGCGCAGCAGCCACAGGTTCCGCCTCAGCCACCGCCACCAGCGCAGCAGCCTGCGCAGCCCGCACAGCCGGTGCGCCACGCACCTGCCGACGCATTCCCTACCGAGCCGACACCCCTCGAGCCCGCGACGCCCGCGGCGCTGCCGTCGAACGCCGCCTCCGCACTGCGCGAACTGGCCGCGGCCTTCGCGCGCGGTGCCGGCCTGCCGAGCGAGCCGCCGGCCCTCACGCCGCAATGGATGGAGCACCTGGGCGCGCTGCTGCGTGCCAGCGCCGAAGGCACGCTGGCACTCCTGCAGAGCCGCGCCATCGCCAAGCGCCAGATGCGCGCCGAAGGCACCCACATCACGCCCCGGCAGAACAACCCGCTGAAGTTCTCGCCCGATGCCACCGAGGCCCTGACCCGGATGCTGCAGCGCGAGCCCAGCCCGGGCTTCCTCGATCCCGTGGCCGCACTGCACGACGCCCACCGCGACCTGCTGGTGCACCAGGTCGCGATGGTGGCCGGCATGCGCGCCGCAGTCTTCGAGCTGTTCTCGCGCCTGGGTCCCGAGGCCGCCGAGAGCGGGGAGGGGCCGGCCTACGGCATCGGGCGCGTGCCGGTGCTGCGCGCCGCGGCGCTGTGGAACCGCCACCGCATGCAGCACGCCCAGCTGCTCGAGCACCTGGACGACGACTTCCAGACGATCTTCGGCCGCGAGTTCCTGCGCGCCTACGAAGCCCAGACGCGGGCTTCGCCGAACGCCGCCCCCTCGCCCGAACCGCCGCCGCCGCAGGAGCCGCCATGGCCGAACGGGCATTGAGCGTCTCGCTCGCCGCGCTGTCCCAGGCCGGGCGGCGCGAGTGCAACGAAGACGCCTTCGGCTACTGGGAAGGCGCCGGCGCGCTCGTGGCCGTGCTGTGCGACGGCGCCGGCGGCCACGGCGGCGGCCAGACGGCATCGCGCGCCGCCGTCACCCACGTGCTGGAAGCCTTCGCGCTCCATCCCGAGGTCAGCATGGGGGCGCTGCGCTGGCTGGTGCAGGGTGCCAACGGCGCGGTCGTGGCGCAGCAGGTGGCCGGCACCTTCACCGCCGACATGCGCACCACCATCGTGGTGGTCGTGCTCGACCTCTACAGTGGCGCGGCGTTGTGGGCCCATGTCGGCGATTCGCGCCTGTACTGCTGGCGCGGCTCGAAGCTGCTCGCCCGCACGCGCGACCAGAGTCTCGCGCAACGCCTGCGCGATGCCGGCCTCGACGCCAGCACGGCCGGCGCCGGGCAGCTGACCTCGGCGCTGGGGTCGCCGGAGGGCTTCGACGTCGAGGTGCTCGACGAACCCCGACTGCTGGCCTCCGGCGATGCGCTGCTGCTGTGCAGCGACGGCCTCTGGTCGGCCTTCGACGATGCCGCGATGACGCGCAGCGTGGCCGGCTGCAGCGCGGCCCAGCCCTGGCTCGATCGGCTCGAAGCGGGCGTGCGCAGGGCGGACCGCAGCGACCAGGACAACTACTCGGCGCTGGCGATCTGGTGCTCGGCCGGCTGACTTTCATCAGCGCCGCTTGCAGGTCACGAAATCCTCTGCACTGGCGATGGGGTGCTCGGTCGGCTGAAGGTCGAGCAGTTCGGGCAGCAGGACCGGCTCCGGTGGCCAGGCCGCGACGCGCGCCGGCGCATCGGCCGGGGCTGTGAGCGGCCACCACAGGCTGGCCGGCTCGATGGGCCAGGCCTGCGAGGGGTCCGTCGCGGGCGAGGTGCGCGGCGGCAGTGCTTCGATCGCCGCCTCCAGCGCTTCGGGGCCGTGCGCCGCCGCATCGAGCAGCGAAGCCAGCCGGGCCGCGCTTTCATGCGGCGGCGCTGGTGTGGCCAGGCGCTCGGCCAGCGTCAGCGGGAACGCGCGTCCCACGCGGTCGTGCGAGGCGACGATGATTCCGCTCCAGGTCTCGCCCGGCGCCGACAGCACCAGGTAGCGCCAGGGCGCGAAGGCGCGCAAGCGTTCCCGCAGCGCCGGGCCATCCCACCGCGTGGCGGCCAGCGCCAACCCGCGCTGCAGCCACCCATCCCACTCGCTGCGCCAGCGCGCCGGCAGCCCGCGGCCGACGAAGTCGCCGCGCGAGGGCAGCTTGCCCCACCAGCAGACGCGACGCGAGGGCAGCTTCACCATGCGGCCTTCGGGCAGCGGAAGCGCGCGAGCTCGCGCAGGGTCCAGACATCGGCCTCGGGCGTGCCCGCGGCGGCGACTTCGACTTCGAGCTTGCGCGTGTCGACGGCGAAGGACAGCCGCGCCGGCGTGCCGCGCTCGCCTTGCCAGTCGCTGCGCAGCAGCACCCGCAACCAGGCGAAGCCGCCCTCGTGCACCTCGGCACTGACGCCGCCGGGCCCCGCCGGGAGGATGCGCATCAGCACCTTCTGCGTCGAGGCCGGTCCGGGCCACACCAACTCCTTCGCGCGCCGCGGACCGTTCTCGAAGCGCAGCAGCTGGCCGTCCACGTCGATGCTGAACTGCAGCAGTTCGGCATCCATGCGCAGCGGCGTGAGGCGCAGCTTCAGCTCGGGCAGCGGCGTGCCGCCGGGGAAGAAGAGGGCGCCGATCGCGGCCGCCTGCTCGAAGGCCGCGGGCAGGCCGGCCTCTGCGCTCGCGCCGCGCACCTTCCACGGGCGGCTGGCGGTGTCGACGCGCTCGCCCAGTTGGTGGCGCCGGAAGTCGTCGAACAGGCCGCCGGGGCCGAAGAGGCGCGCGAAGTCGGCCGGTGCCATGTCGCGCGTGGCAGTGGGACCGAAGGGGAAGCGGTCGCGCGTGAGGGTGCCGCAAGCTTGGGCGAGTTCGGCCAGCGCGGCGTCGAAGCCCAGCCTGGCGCTGTTGCGCGCGCGGATCAGAATGCCGAGCCCGGCGTAGACCTTGCGCAGCTCGGCCGGCGCGCGAGCCGCCTCGGCGCGCAGGCTGGCGTCGAGTTCGGCCTTGCCGGCATCGGCGCCGCGCGAGCTGGCCAGGGCATGCAGGCGGTCCAGTGCCTGCGGGCCGGGGCCTGCGGCGTAGTCGCCCAGGGCGGCGAAGCGCGAGCGCAGCGCGCTGTCGAAGGCACTCTCGGCGGCGCTGCCGCCCTGCGGCATGGCGCTGAACTCGTCGGCCAGTTGCGTCAGCAGGCGGCGCAGCGGCGAGTCGGGGGCGGTGAGGTCGGTGGCCTGGCGTGCGGCACCCTCGGCGTCCGTGCCCGCGGCGAGCGCGAGTGCATCGAGCTGGCGCGACCAGGCGGCGATCACGCGCTGGGCCTGGCGCCGGCCGACCTGCGCGGCGATGTCGTCGCGCCACGCACGGTCTTTCAGGCGGCGCACGTCGGCACCGCTCTCGCCGAGCACCCAGTCGGCCTCGTTCGCCAGCTCGTCGAGGACGGCCTCCAGCGCCGGCGCCAGCCGCTGGCGCCAGTCGGCGGCGCTGGTGTGGGCCGGCATGGGCCCGGCGCCGGAGGCGGCGAAGAGCAGGGCGCCTGCCGCGCCCAGCCGCGCCGGCAGGTCCTGCGCGGGCGCAGGGTCGGCCACGCGCTGCAGCAGCCGCTCGTGCACCCGCTGCGCCAGCGGCATGGCGGCCAGCGCGCTGCGGGCGGCGCGCACGCCGGCCTCGTCGGGGCGCATGGCTTCGGGCAGTCCGCTGCGCTCGAGCAGGGCCTCGACATGCCCGGCGGTCTCGGCGCGCTCGCCGGCACCGCTGGCCTGCGCCAGGGCCAGGCTCACCCACGAACGCAACTCGCCGCGGACCAGCCGGTCCGGGTGGCTGAGCATCAAGGTGGCGCGCAGCGCCTCGTAGCGCGTGGCGCTGTCCTCCGCCTCGCGCAGGTCGCGGCGCAGGCGCTGGACCAGCAGCGGCGCCAGGCTGCGGTCGAGCATCTCGCGGTAGGCCTGCTCGGCGGAGCGCGCCAGCCGCGGCCCCTGGAACAGTCCGAAGCCGAAGCCGGCCGGCGGCTCGTCCGGGTCGATGCCGTCGTTGGCCGCCAGGCGCTCCAGCAGCGCATAAAGCGGCAGCACCTGCTCCAGGCTGGCCGATTCGAGCGAGCCGATGCGCTGGGTGAGCTGCTCGACGCGCGTGCGGACGGCGTCGACGTAGTCCAGGTTGCGCCGGTAGCTCTGCCACCACAGGGCCGAGGCCGCCAGCAGCAGGGTGCCGGCCACGCCCGCACCGGCAATCACCGCTCGACGGCGCCGGCGCATGCGCTGCAGCCGCCGCCCGGCCAGCGGCGCCTCGGCGATCACCAGCTGCTTCAGCAGCGCGGTCAGAAAGTAGGACTTGCCGCCGGCATCCGGCCGCGCCAGCGGCTTGAGGGCCAGGCCGTGGCTGCGCGCCAGCTCGCCGATGACCCGGTCGATCGGGTTGCCTTCCTGCGTGCCGCTGGTCAGCGCGATCGTGCGCAGCCGCTGCGCCGGCTCGGCCGCGATGTTGGCGAAGGCCTTGCGCACGAAGCCTTCGAGCGGCGTGAGCAGGGCTTCGAATTGCGCCGCGAAGGTGTAGATCGGCAGGCGGCGATGCTGCGTGCGCTCCTGCTGCAGCGCCTCGGTGCCGCGCTGGCGCAGGCGCTGCGCCAGCTCGGCCAGGCGCGCGCCCAGGTTGTCGGGAATGAGCGCGGCGTCGGCATCGAAGACCAGGCCCCACAGCTGCTCGCGCTGGGCCGCGTCCAGGTCGCCGAAGGTCTCGGTGAAGCCGGCCAGCAGGTCGGCCTTGGTCACCAGCAGGTACACCGGGAAGGCCAGGTCCAGCTCGTGGCGCAGCTCGTCCAGGCGGGCGGCCACCGCGGCCGCCTGGCGCGCGAGTTCCGCGCCACCGTGCAGCAGGTCGGGCACGCTGACGCTGACCAGCACGCCGTTGATCGGCTGGACCGGGCGGTGCCGCCGCAGCAGCGCGAGGAACTGCTGCCATTCGCGGGCGTCGGCCGCGCTGTCGCTGTCCTGGGTGGTGTAGCGGCCGGCGGTGTCGATGAAGACGGCGTCCTGGCTGAACCACCAGTCGCACTGGCGCGTGCCGCCGGTGCCCGCGAGCGGGTCGCGCCCGAGCTTCTCGGCGAGCGGGAAGCGCAGGCCCGAATGCAGCAGCGCAGTGGTCTTGCCGGCGCCGGGCGCGCCGATGATCAGGTACCAGGGCAACTGCTGCACCTGGCGCCGGGCCTGCCACCAGCGGCGCGTGCCCTTGGCCTCGACCCCCTGCCGCAGCATGGCGAGCGCCTGGCGGAAGCGCTCGCCCAGCTCGGTGCCGCCCTCGCCGGATTCCAGGCCCCTCAACAGGCGCTCGTTGCGGCGCCGGGCCAGCAGCCGGCGCAGCAGCTGCCAGCCCAGCAGCGCCAGCGCGGCCAGCACCAGCAGGGCGGCGCGTGCGCCCGCGCCATCGAAGGGATGCCAGGTGCCGAAGGCCAGCAGCGGCGCGGCGAACCACAGCAGCACACCCGCCGCGCACAGGTTCACGGCGGTCTGGGCGAGGCGGGCGGGCGGCTTCATTGCGGGAACAGCACGATCTCGACGCGCCGCTGCGGCTTGGGCGCCTCGGCGTCGACCCGGGCCTCGACCGCGAGGCGGCCGTCCCCGAGCTGTGGGCGCAGGCGGTCGGCGGTGCTGCGGGCCCATTCCATGGCCTGGTGCCAGGCCGAAGGCGTGCGCGCGGTCGGCGAGTCGCTGCCGTCGGTGTAGCCGACGACGACCACCTTGCCCGGTTGTTTCGCGAGCACGGCGCCGAGGCGCTGGAGGGCGGCGCCGGCGTCGCCCAGTGCGTCGGCCTCGATCACGGCCACGCTGCGCAGCAGCTCGTCGCGCACCGACAGGCGGCCGGCCTCGATGTCCTCCCGCAGGGCCGCGGCGAGCCGCGGCGGCGCGGCCGTCGCGACCGCTGCGATGGGCGAAGCCGCGGCCGAACCTGCCGGCACGATGCGTTGCAGCGAGGCCAGCACGCCGTCGACGCGCGCGGCCAGCTGGATCTGCGTGGCGCTGTAGACGCCCACGGCCAGCAGGCCCAGCAGCAGTACGGCCGGCAACGCGGCACGCGGCGTGCGCGGCGGCCGGGCGGCGGCGGCCGCGCAGTGCCAGCGCGGCACCAGCGGCGGGGCCGGTGCGGCCTGTTGCAGCGCGAGGTGCACGCGCGCGCGCAGGCTCTCGTGGTCGCGCGGGTCGAGCACGGTGCGCGCGCGCAGCCCGAGGCTGAGGCAGGTGTGGAAAAGCTCGAGCAGCGCGCGGTGCTCGCGTGGGTTCTGGGCCAGGCGCGCGACCAGGCGCAGCAGCTTGTCGCCGCCGCCGGCCTCGCCATGAAAGCGCTGCAGCAGGCCCGCGCCCTCCGCACCCCAGGGCGCGGCGGCGAACTGCTCGTCGCCCCAGGCGCAGAGCATGTAGCTGGCGGCCGCCACGTGGGGCTCGGGCACGCCGGCCGCGCGCGCATCGGCCTCGAAGCGGTTGACGGCGGCGGCGAGCGTGCGGCGCAGGGCGGCCGGGTCGGCCGGCGTCGCGTCGCGCAGGCCGGCCAGCAGGGCGACCAGGGGCAGGGCATGCGTGCGAAGGGCGCGTGCGGCGGGTGGCTCGCCGGCGAAGACGGTCGCCGCGTCGGCCTCCGCGTCGACCGGCGTCGGCATAGGTGTCGGCATCGGCATCGGTGCCGATGCCGGTCCCGATGCCACGGCCGGAGACGACGTCGCGCCGGGCGGCCTCGGCTTCACCTGGCCCACCCCAGCAGGATCTGGCGCGCCTGCGCATCGATGCGCGCGCGCGGCACCACCGCGCCCGCGGGCAGCGGCAGGATGGCCCGCCACTGCGCGTGGTCGATTTCGCGGAAGGCGCCGAAGACGGCGACGGCGCGCGCGTCGCCGGCCAGCTCCAGGGCCAGCTCGCGGGCCTCCCCGGGGCGCAGGTGCAGGCTCTCGCGCACCAGCACGTTGGCGCCGAGGGTCGCCTCGTCGTCGTCGTAGAGGCTGTCGAAGCTGGCCTTCTCGAAGCCGCCGGCATCGCGAAGAACGTAGACCCGCAGGGCCAGCGAGGCCGAGGTGTTGCGCGCATCGGTGTTCAGGCTGCGCTGCGCCTGCACCAGCAGCTGCAGGCTGCGCTTGGGCCCGGCCAGCGCGGGCGCGGCGCCCGGGTTGAACATGAAGTTCACCACCATCGAGGTGTTGACCCAGGGGATCTGGCGCTGGCCGGTCTCGCGCAGCACCTTCACGCGCACCGCCTTCATCATCTCTTCGACCTCGACACCCACGGCGCGCAGCTCGGTCGCGAGGTGCTTGGTGTAGACGCTGTTGCCGCCGATGGGCCCGTCCTCGGCCACGCCGCCCGGTGCCGCGGAGAAGCCGATCAGCGCACCCGGCGCCGCCATCTCGGCCAGGCCGTTGGCGCTGCGCGAGGCCCGGCGCGCGGCGAAGGGGTCGTTGCGGCAGGCGTCGATGATGAAGATGCGCGCACGCGGACGCACCCGGTCCACGTGTGCGAGCAACGCCTCCTGCAGGTCGATGGCCTCGTCGCGCACCTCGGCCTCGTCGCGCAGCGCGATGTCCACCGGCAGCAGGTAGTTGCGCCCGCCGATCTGCACGCCGTGGCCGGCGTAGTAGAAGACCGAGGCGACCTGGTCGTCGTCCATGCGGCGCGCGAACTCGCGCAGCACGCGCTTGAAGTCGCGGGCCTTGAGGTTCAGGTGCTCGCCCACTTCGAAGTCCAGTGAGCGCAGGGTCTGCGCGATCAGGCGGGCGTCGTGCTCGGGGTTGTTGAGCGGCTGGTCGGGATAGCGGCCGTTGCCGATCACCAGCGCGATGCGCCGCTGGCGCGAGGCTTCGATCCTGGGCTGAGGCTGGGCCAGCAGGGGGGCACTGGCCAGAAGGGGTAGCAGGCCGAGGCTGGCGACGAGGCGGCGTCGCGTGTCCTGCTCCCTCTGCCTCTTGGAGAAGGTGGGGGTGAGGGCGGCGGCCCGCTGCCCCGGCGCAAGGCCATGCAGAAGCAAGCGCCCGGTGCCCTCACCCCGGCCCTCTCCCGAAGGGAGAGGGAGCAGTTCCGGCGTCGCGAGTTTGGGCACGGCGTGAAGCGCTCCACTGTCGATCGCGTTCCATTCTCTGCGCCGCCCCTGGGTGGCACAAGTCGAGCGAATGGCCAGTGCCGCGTCGACCCTCGGTCGGTGCGAGACCCCTTTGCCAATGCGGCATCGGCACGCCCGGCGCATGGGGAAGCTTCAGGCGCCGTGGAACTGCACCCGGCGGTTCACGCCGGCGTTCGGATCGGTGTGGTCGATCGGGCGGCTCTCACCGTAACCGACCGTCTTCAGGCGAGCGGCTTCGATGCCGTGGTGCTGCACCAGGTAGTCGCGCACGGCGCGCGCGCGGCCGCGCGAGAGCTCGAGGTTGTAGGCGTCGCTGCCGACGGCGTCGGTGTGGCCCTCGACCGTGACGACGCTGTTCGGCGCCAGCAACTTGATGCCGTCGGCCAGGGCGTCGAGTTGCGCGCGCGCGGCCGGCAGGATTTCGGTGGAGTCGAAGGCGAAGCGCACCGGCAGCGACAGGGCCGACGCGTCGGCCGGCGCGCTCTCGCGGCGCGTCGAGGTCTTGGCCAGCGCCACGGCTGCGGCCGAGACGTACTTGGTCGGGGTGGGCGCCGATGCCGGCGCGGAGGCGGACGGCGCCTCGTCGAGCAGCCGGATCGAACGGGTCCTGCCGAGCACGGCCGCCACGTCCTGCGGGTCCACGAGCTGGCCTTCACGGTAGACGATCACCTTCTCGGCATTCGCCTGCGGGGTCATGAAGGCGGCAGCCAGGGCGAGGGCGAGGGTGCTGAGGTAGCGGGTCATGTTCGGCTCCTTGGGCGTTTGGACGGGGTGCTTCGATGCCCATGGGTTGCGCCCTGCGCGCGGCCGGTTCAATCTTTCTCGACCGAGCCGACGCCGCGAATGGCGCGCGTCACGGCCGGATCGCCGTGGTAGCGCACGTGGCCGACACCCGCGATGCGCACCGCCAGCGTGCTGCTGGCGGCGAGCCGCGCTTCGCCGTTGCCGTCGATGGCCACCTCGGCGCGCTCGCTGGCGAGCCGGGGCGCGGCGTAGCTGCCCGTGCCGGTGATGGCGAGCTGCTGCGCCGCCACCTTGCCGCCGCCGACCGCGACCTCGCCGGCGCCGGTGATGCGCACATCGAGCTGGCGCGCGTCCTCCAGCCGGTCGAGTCGGATCGAGCCGCCGCCGGCCAGCACCAGCGCGAGCGCGTCGCTGCGCAGCGGCCCGATGCGGATGTCGCCGGCGGTGCGCGATTCGAAGGAGCGCAAGCTGCGCACGCCGATCCGCGTGCGGATCGGCTGCTGGGTCTCGACCCGGCTGCCGGGCGCCACGCCGATGACCAGGCGGCGGCCCTCGACCTGCGCCGTGATCTTGCGCAACACGGCGGGCTCGGCCTCGAGGGTGAGGGTCTCGCGCGGACCCTGCTCGATGCGGACCTCGCCGGCGAGGGCGAACACGACCTCGTCGAAGTCGGCCACCGAGCGGGTCTCGGTGGCACCCAGTGCCGCACCCGAGGCGGTCGCGGCCATCGCCGCTGCGAGGGTGGAGGCCCGGAGCACCCGCCGGGCGGCGAAGGCATGGATGAAGCGGTGCATGGTCGGGCTCCGGTGGCAGGCGGTCGGTGGCATGAGCTCAGCGCGGCAGCGCCAGGTTGGGCGGCGCGGCGGAGGGGCGCGCCAGGCAGGTGGTCCAGCCGCTGTCGGTGACGATCAGCGTCTTGCCTTGGCGGTCGAAGGCCACCAGCTTGGCGCCTTGCCGCGTCTCGGGGCCCAGGGTCACCGGGCCTTCGTCGAACAGCAGGCGCCCGTACTGCCAGCAGCGCAGCTGGTAGGTGGCGGGGCCTTTCTGGGCCGGCGCCGGCACCGGGGGCGGGGGCAGGGCGCGTTGCGCGACACGATCGTCCCCGCCGGTGGCGACGCCGGCTTCGGCGCCACGGGGCATCTGGAGCAGCGCGCCGGTGAGGGCGGCCAGGGCGAGTCCGGCGAGGGCCGCCACGCGCAGGGCGCGGCGCTTGGCGGGACCGGAGCGGAATTCACTTGGCTTGGACACGGAGGTTCTCCTGGGCGAGCGAGCCGCCGCTGGCTTTGAAGAAGGCAGCACGCACGGTTTCGAGCGTGGTGCCGGGGAGGGGTTCGAAGTCGGTGCCGACCAGGGCCTGCGGCAGCGACGCCATCACGTCGCGCTGGGTCGCGAAGCAGGAGATGGTTTCGGGCGTGCCCTTCGTGTTCATCGTGAGCTGGAATCGCATGGACCCGGGCAGCGCCAGCGGCTTGGCGGCGGCGACGCGCGAGTCGCGGGAGAAGCGGTTCGGGAAGAAGCGGATCACCTTGGCATCCTCGTCCTGCAGGTAGCAATAGACGTGCGCATCCTGCGAGGGAGCGAGGGACAGGCTGATCGGCTCGCCGCCGGCGAAGCGGGTCTGCTGCTTCGGCGTGCTCATCGACAGCTTCAGGGGCGCCGGGGCGGCCGGTGCTGCTGCGGCGGGTGCGGACGTGTGTGCAGAGGCCTGCGCCGAAGCCGTCGCCTGTGCTGCGGCCACGGCGGCAGCGGCTGCCTGGGGCGTGCCGGGTGCCGCGGCCACGGTGGGCGGCGGGACGTAGCGCGCCGGCTGCTCCGGCCGCGGGATCTTGGTGTGGTCGGCGGCGAGGAAGGCGTAGAAGAACTCCTCGTTCAGCAGCGCCTCGCGGCTCAGGCCGAGCGCGGCGCGGTAGTTCGCGATCGCCTCGTCGATGGCCGGGTTGAACTCGCCGTCGATCGGGCCGTCGTAGAACCAGCGCCGGCGCAGCTGGTTCTGGAAGTAGGCGATCAGCTCGATGCGCGTCGCCGCCATCGCGTGGTACCAATCGAACATCTCCAGGCGCGTCTCTTCGTTCTTCTTCGGATCGGTCACGCCCAGGCAGGTCCAGTAGGGTGTCTTGGTGAGCTTGCCGATCAGCTCCACCGCGGCCAGCTCGACCAGCCCGCGCAGCGCCTGCGTCTGGCCTTCGGCCTTCGCCAGGTTCATGCTGTAGTTGATGCCGAACTTGTGGTACGCGGCGTCGCCGTCGATGCCGCTGCCCTGCTTGAGGATCATCACCGAGTTGCGCGAGGTCACGCCGGCGAGCACCCCCATGTCGCTGGTGGTCAGCACGCTCAGGTCCAGCGCCAGCATGCTGGAGCCCGCGTCCTTGGCCGCGCCGATGTTGATGAAGGGCGCGAAGCCGATGCCGATGTCCTTCTGGTTCTTGACCAGGTTCTCGTCGAACTGCGAGACCGAGCCCTTGATGTCGTACAGCGGAATCGCCTGGTAGGCCGCCGCGCTCTGCGCCGAGGCCAGATAGCTGATGACGTTGGCCGTGTCCTTGCCGAAGGCGACCAGGCGCACCGCGCGGCTGCGCCTGGACATGTCCGACACCGACGAGATCAGCATGTCGCGCGTGCCGGCGTTCAGCTTCTTCGTCTCGTCGGTGATCTCCTCGGTCAGCATGGTGATGTCGCGCACGCCGTAGTCCAGCAGCAGGGTGTCCATGCAGCGCAGCGCATGCGAGAAGCCGGTGATCGAGCGCTGCGGCCGGTCTTCCGGCCCCTTGCGCAGCTCGTTGGTCTGCTCGATGGTGGGCTGCTTGACCTCGAGCGTCTGGCAACCGGCGAGGGTTGCGGCGGCGGCCGCGAGTGCGAGGCAGCGCAGGACTTTGGGCGGGTTCATGGCGGGTCTCCGGGGTGCGCGACGTCTGCTCAGCAGCCGCCGCGGCCGACGATGTTGATGGCGTTGGGGGCGAACACGAACACCTCGCGCGGCGCGGCACCGATGCGGCCGCCGGTGTCGATGTTGCCGATGCTCTGGCTGCCGCAGGTGGCACTGCTGCTGCTGCCTTGCTGCTGGGACTTTTGCTTGTCGTCCATCTCGCGCTCCTTGGCGGCGATGCGGATCTTCTCCTTCGCGATCTTGGCGCGGAAGCGCGTGTCGACGCCCATCAGCTCCTGCCCGGCGGTGGCGTGGACGCCGGAGGCCAGTGTGGCGGCGGCGAGGACGATGCGGGCGGTGAGGGCGAGGCTTGCGTTCATGGAGTTCTCCTGAGAGTTGTCTTGAAGTTGATGGCGGTGATGACTGCCTTCCGCTCCATGGGTTGCAACGGCTTCGCAAACGGTTCAAGCAAATTCACCTGCGGAAGTGCCGCCGGCACCGGGCATGAAAAAGCCCGCCGGCGCAGGGGATGCGCGGGCGGGCCGGGCGGCCGCAGCCGACGGAGGACTGTGACGCAACTTACTTGGCGACGCCCACACTCTGGTCGGCGGTGGACAGGAAGCCGGCGGCGTTGTTGAACTGGCCCGTGGCGAGCACCGTCGAATTCGTCAGCTTGCCGCTGCCTTGCGCGCCGCCGATCTGCTGGTGCGCCGAGGCCAGGAAGCCGCCGGCCACGTTGCTCACGCCGGTGGCGCCGACGAAGGTGCCCTGCACCTTGCCGTCGCCCTTGGCGAAGCCCACTTCCTGGTCGGCCGTGCTCAGGAAGCCGACGGCCGCGTTGTTCACGCCCTGGGCGATCACCGCGGTCTGGCTGATCTCGCCGTTCTGGGTGGCGCGGGCGATGCTCTGATTGGCGGTGGACAGGAAGCCGGCGGAGGTGTTCACGGCGCCGTTGACGATCACGGCCGTGTTCCTGATCTTGCCGTTCTGTTCGGCCACGCCGACGTTCTGGCGCGCGGTGGACAGGAAGCCCGCCGAGGTGTTGACCGTGCCGGTCGAGAACACGCCGGAGCCGGAGATCTCGCCGGCCATGGCCGCGCCGAAGGCGAGGCCGAGTGCGAGGACGGAAACTGTGCGAACGACTTGCATGATGGTTCTCCTTCGAGTGGTTTGAGGGGTGGAGGACTTGCGCTTGCATGCCATCCGCCCATGGGTTGCGGTGCTTTCGAAAACGGTTCAAAAGGATTGACGCTCTGGCCCAGGCTTCCTCACTTCGCGTGGTCCGCGGCGTTCCGCGCGGCGCCGACAAAAAAGAGACCCGCCGGCGCTTGGCGCGCGGGCGGGTCGGGTGGCGACAACGGTGTGGCTTACTTGGCGACGCCGATGCTCTGGTCCGCGGTGGACAGGAAGCCGGCGGCGGTGTTGACCGAGCCCGAGGCGATGACCGTCGAGTTCGTCAGCTTGCCGTTGCCTTGCGCGCCGCCGATCTGCTGGCGGGCGGTGGACAGGAAGCCGGCGGCCGTGTTGCTCGCGCCGTTGGCGATCACCGTCGAGTTCGTGACTTCGCCGTTGTCCTTGGCGAAACCCACTTCCTGACGGGCGGTGCTCAGGAAGCCGGCGGCGACGTTGTTCAGGCCGCTCGCGATGACCGTGCTGTTGGTGATCTTGCCGTTCTGCGTGGCGCGGCCCACGCTCTGCTCGGCCGTCGACAGGAAGCCCGCGGCGGTGTTGTTGGCGCCGTTGACGATCACGGTGCTGTTGGTGATCTTGCCGTTCTGCTCGGCCACGCCGATGTTCTGGCGGGCGGTCGACAGGAAGCCGGCGGCGGTGTTCACGGCGCCGGTGGACAGCACCGTGGAGCCGGCGATTTCACCAGCGATCGCGCCACCGAAGGCAAGACCGAGGGCGACGAGGACGGAAGCTTTGCGAACGATTTGCATGATGATCTCCTGAGAGTGGTGGTACGGTTGGTTTCCTGGTGGGGCTTGCCGGATTGCTTGCCTTCCCGCCCATGGGTTGCGGCGCGTTCAGAAGCGGTTCAAACAAATTCGCGGCCGTTTCTCAGAAATTTTTCGAAGGCCGGGGTGCCAGCGTAGGATCGCCCGCATGCTGGACAGGGCTCGCCCGGAACCGCCTGCGCATCCGCCACGCCTGACCGGCCTGCGCGGCACCTTGAACGCGCTGCGCAACTTCGGGCTGGTGGGTCTGGGCGGGTCGCCCGCCGGCGACTACGACAGCTTCATCGCGGGCGATGGCCAGCAGGTGCCGGTGTACGTTCGCGGCGACGGTCCGCCGCTGGTGCTGGTGCACGGGGTCGGCTGCTCGCACAACGACTGGAAGCCGGTGGCGCGGCAGCTGGCGCGGCGCCACTGCGTGCTGGCCTGGGACGCGCGCGGGCATGGCAACTGCCGGCCGGTGCTCGGCAGCATCACCTTGGCGCGGCTGGCGACCGACCTGGCCGAGATGCTCGACCACTTCGGCCTGGAGCGGCCGGTGCTGGTCGGCCATTCGATGGGCGCGCTGACCCTGATGCAGTACCTGCAGCTGTACGGCACGCGGCGCGTCGGCGCGGTGGCGTTGATCGACCAGTCCCCGCGCATCGTGACGGATGACGAATGGCGGCTCGGGCTCTTCGGCGGTTGCAGCGCGGCCATGCTCTCGGGGCTGATCGCCGGGGCGCGCCAGGACCTGGCCGAGATGCTGCTGAATGAAATCGGCGCACTCGGCGGGCCCTGGCTGCGGCGGCGCCTGGACATCGACGCCCCCCTGGGCCGGATGCTGCGGCGGCGGCTGGGACGCGTCGACATCCGGCCCCTGCTGGACCTGGCCGAGTCCATGGCACAGGCCGACTTCCGTGCCTCGCTGGCGCGGCTGGATGCGCCGCTGCTGGTGGTGCTCGGGGCGCGCAGCCCGCACTACGCCGGGCTGCCGCTGGATGCCTGGTACCGCGACACCGTCAAGCATGCGCAGGTCTCGGTGTACGCGCGTGCCGGGCATTCGCCGCACATCAGCGAGCCGCTGCGTTTTGCACAGGAGCTGGAGCGCTTTCTGGCCGACCACGCCTGAGGGCGCCTGGCAGCCCGCGCGGCGGGCGATTCGCGCTATCGGCGCAGCTCTGCGACGAAATATCAGATTTCGATTGGAGCCGATTGGCCCCAGAATCGCGCCCCGCATGGGGAGCGAGGCGGGCAGGCGGTTGAAGCCTGGGGTGGTCTCCTTGTGAATGTGCAGGGAGATCAAGAATTGAACAGAAAGCTTCATCGTCTCGTCTTCCATGCTGCGCGCGGGGTGCGCGTGGTGGTGCAGGAAACGGCTCGCGCTGCGGGCAAGGCCACGGGTGCGACCGCAGCAGTGCTGGGCACGGCGCTGCTGGCTGCTGCGCCGGCGCCTGCGCAGATCGTGGGCGCGCCCGGCGTGCCGCCGGACCTGCGGCCCATCGTGCTGCAGGCGCCCAATGGCGTGCCCCTGGTCAACATCCAGACGCCCTCCGCGGCCGGCGTCTCGCGCAACCTCTACCTCCAGTTCGACGTCCAGTCCCGAGGCGTCATCCTCAACAACAGCCGCACCGACGTGCAGACACAGCTGGGCGGTCGGGTGCAGGCCAATCCCTTCCTCGCGAACGGGCCGGCGCGCATCATCCTCAACGAGGTCGTGAGCGGCAATCCGACGCAACTGCGCGGCGCCATCGAGGTCGGCGGGCAGCGCGCCGAAGTCATCGTCGCCAACCCTGCGGGCATTGCCGTCGATGGCAGCACCTTCATCAACGCCAGCCGGGCGACGCTGACCACCGGCAAGCCGCTATTCGATGCCTCCGGCGGGCTCGAAGGCTACGTGGTGCGCGACGGCACCGTGACCCTCGACGGCGCGGGCCTCGATGCGAGGAGCACCGACTACGCGGCGATCCTGGCCCGCGCCGTGCAGGTCAACGCGGGCCTGTGGGCGAAAGAACTCAAGGTGGCGAGCGGCGCGAACCAGGTGTCGGCCGACCATGGGCAGGTGGCAGCGATCGAGGGCTCCGGCGCGAAGCCCGTCTTCCTGCTCGACGTGGCGCATCTGGGCGGCATGTATGCCAACAAGATCTTCCTGGTGGGCACCGAGCATGGCGTCGGCGCGCGCAACGCGGGCACCATCGTGGCCGCAGACGGCTCGGGCCCGCTGGGCGGCGTGGGCGAACTGGTCGTCACCGCGGAGGGCCGCCTGGAGAACATCGGCACCCTGCAGGCCGGCACCCGTGCCGACATCGCCGCAGCCAGCCTGGCCAACAGAGGCCGCGTCGCCAGCGGCCGGGACCTGAGGATCGCCACCCAGGGGACGCTCGGCAACGTGGGAACGCTGGAAGCGCAGAGCCTGCAACTGGCGAGCGCCGGGGACATCGACAACCGCGGCGGAACGATGCGCCAGGCCGGTGGCGTAGGACTGGCGGTCACGGCGAACGGCTTGAGCAACACCGGCGGCGGGGTGATCGGCGCCTTGCCGGCGAGCACGGCCGCCGGCGGTGGTGCGGCCGACATCTCCACGACGCAGGCTTCACCCGCGCCGGGTGCGATCGCCGCGGCCGGCACCCTCCTCAACGACGGCGGGCGCATCGACGCAGGCGGCCCCATCACGCTGGCGACGCGGCAACTCGACAACGCTGGGGGATCGCTCTCCATCGCGAGCCTGGCCGTCAACGGGCCGAGCTTCGGCAACGCGGGCGGAAGCGTCCAGCTCGTCGACAGCTTCAGCGCCAACGTCGATCGTTTCGACAACGCAGGGGGTGTCGTGCACGGCGGCAACCTGCAGATCGCCAGCAGCGGAGATCTGATCAACAGCGCCGGCGCCATCGTCAGCAATGGCCACGCCGCGGTCGCCGCCGCCAATCTCGGGAACGAAGCCGGGCGCATCTCCGCCGTGGGCGATCTGCGCATCGTCGCCACCGCCCTCGACAACACCGCGGGTCTCCTCGCCGCGGGCGACAGCGTGAGCATCCTCGACCCGCGTGCGGGGACGCCGGGCGCCAAGACCTTGCGCATGACCAACACCGATGGCACCGTCCTGGCGGCCAAGGCCCTGGTCGTCGATGCGGCCTCGCTCGGCTTCGACGGCAAGCTGCTTTCCAAGGGTGACATGCGCCTGACGCTCAACCAGGATGTCGTGGTCGCCGAAGGCAGCCGAACCACGGCCAGCCGCGACCTGAGCATTGCCACCGGCGGCAGCATCACCAACAGCGGGAAGCTGGCCGCCGGCCATGCGCTCACCCTCTCGGCGCGCAACATCGACAACACCGCCAGCGGCGACATCCAAAGCAAGACCACGCGACTGGCGGCCAGCGAGACGATCACCAACCGCGGCGTCATCGACGGCGTGGTCACTCGCATCGACGCAGCGACCCTCTCCAATATCGGCACCGGCCGCATCTACGGCGATGCGGTCTCGCTTGGCGCGGACACGCTGAACAACCTGCCCGAGACCGTGAGCGGGGTTGCTTCCGCCGCCACCATCGCCGCGCGGGATCGCCTGGCCATCGGCGCCCGCACGGTCGAGAACCGCGACGGCGCGTTGATTTTCAGCGACGGTGACCTCGCCATCGGCGGCAGCCTGGACGCCACCGGCCGGGCCACGGGTGCCGCCGCGAGCCTGAACAACCACGCCGCCACCATCGAGGCCACGCGCAGTGTCCGCATCCGCACCGCGGCCCTGAGCAACACCAACGGCGGCGTCACCTGGACCTTGCAGCCGGGCGCTGGCGAGCATGTCGTCGAGTACGCCATCCCGGGCAGTGCCACGCGCCATCCGGCTTCGCAGGTCCTGTTCGCCACGGGCGGTTATCTCCTCACCAACAGCACCGGGTGGAACAACTGGGTGGCCACGGATGCCTCCAACCCTCTCCTGCCCGGCGCCAACGCCGATGCCCGGCTGCTGCTGCCATCACCCGACTACCCGCTAGAGCGCTTCCGCGCCTACTACTTGCGCAGCCCCGCCAACAGTGCCGATCGCAGCTACCAGACCTGCACCGGCGGCGATGCCGGCGCCTGCGAGACCACCGCCATGCCCGGCGCCTGGTACGCGCGCGACGACCCGATCTGGGCCACCTTCGGTGTCGCGCCGCCCCCGGGTGACCTGCCTGCGCGTCATCCCGGGCGCATCGACCCGGGCATCACCGTGGGCCAGCAGGGCCTGAGCACCACCGTCGACGGCCCCTCCGGCCCAGTCACCGTCATCCTGCAGCGCTTCGACCACCCGGTCACCCAGGCCGAGTACGACCAGTGGCAGGCCTACCGCGCGGCCCATCAGGCGCTGGACGTTGCCACGCTCGATTTCATTCACGCCATCACGGGCGTGGTGCGTGGCCCGGAGGGCGACAAGGCGCCTCGCCTGTATTCCACCTATGACGCCTTCGACTACAGCGTGACCCCGTCCACGCCGGTGTTGCAGAGTTCCGCACCGGCCCGGCTCCTCGCGGGCGGCTCGATGGACATCCAGGTCGGCACCGGCACCAACGACATGAGCCAGATCCTGGCCGGTGGGACGTTGACCGTCAGCGGCGGCGTCATCGCCAACGTCGGCCGGATGGTGGATGCGCCCACGGTGCAGACGGGCACCGCCATCCACAGCGATGTTCAGAACGACAGGCGCACGTACCAATTCGCGCCCTATGACCTGACGACGAACGCCACGGTCGCGCTGGCTGCGGCGCGGCAGGAGGGCAACGTGGCCTTCGCGGGCACGGGCCAACTCGTACCGGGCCAGATCCCGCAGGGCGCAGGCGTGAACCCGATCGTGCAAGTGCCCTCGGCAGCAGGCAGCGGCCAGGTCGTTCGCACCAGCACACCGAATGCCGCCATTCCCACGGCCAGCCTGTTCTTCACGCATCCCGATCCCGGCAGCCGCTACCTCGTCGAGACCGATCCTCGCTTTGCCAACGATCAGCAGCAGTCCAGCCTTGACAACCAGCAGACGTCCAGCGTCGCGAACGAGCGCCGACGGCTGTCCAGCGACGCTCTGCTGCGTTCCCTGGGCATCGATCGCGACGGCATCCAGAAGCGCCTGGGCGATGGTCTCTACGAGCAGCGCTTGATCCGCGAGCAACTGACGCACCTGACCGGCGAGCGCCATCTGAATGGCTTCGACAGCGACGATGCCCAGTACGCGGCGCTGATGGATGCCGGCGCGACCTTCGCGAAGGAGTACCGCCTGAGGCCGGGCATCACTCTCACTGCCGAGCAGATGGCGCAGCTGACCAGCGACATCGTCTGGCTGGTCGAGCAGGAGGTGGTCTTGGCCGACGGCAGCACGCAGAAGGTGCTGGTGCCCCAGGTCTATGTGCGGTTGAAGGAGGGCGACATCGACGGCTCGGGTGCACTGCTGGGAGGCCGCAACGTGAACCTGCACCTTGCGGGGGACCTCACCACCCAGGGCGGCACCATCGCCGGCCGGGAAGCCGTGGTGATCTCGGCCCAGAACATTCACAACCTTGGCGGCCGCATCGCGGGCGATGACGTCGCACTTGCTGCGCGCCAGGACATCGACGTCATCGGGGGCAGCGTCGATGCGCAAAACAGCCTGACAGCCGCAGCAGGGCGCGACATCCACGTCGTGACGACCACGCGCGAAGCCGCCAGCGACACCGGCATGTTGTTCGGCTCGGACGCAGCCAGTGGCGTCAGGAGATGGGCCGCAGCGACAGCATCAAGGCCATCGCCACATCGATGCTGACGGCCGGCCTGATCGAGGGCTTGCACAGCTCCGGGCTCGTGCCGGAGAACATCGCCCATGCCACCAACGGCTCGGCACGTCTGCCCGATCAACTTCGGCGCCAACTGATCGACAACGCCGCCGCCTCGGTGGTGCGCAGCGCGGTCAACGGCACGAGCCTGGAAGGCGAACTGCGGCAGGGACTCGCGAATGCCGTGCTGAACACGGGGGCGGCGCAAAGCGCATTCGCGATCGGCGACAACGGACCTCAAGGAAGCCAACGGCTCAATGCCTTCGCCGCTGAAGTCGCACATGCCATCGCGGGCTGCGTGGTGGGCGCAGGACGATCAGGCAGCGCCAATGGCTGCGCACCGGGTGCCTTTGGCGCCGTGGTGGGGCACCTGACCGCGCAGTGGGTTAACCCCACCGGCGATCCAGGCCTCGCGACCGAGACGCTGGCAGCGTCGCAACTGATGGCCGGCATCGCTGGAGCGATCGCGGGTGGGGAAGAGTGGGACGTGTACGTAGCCTCGCGCGCGGGCGTGAACGCAGCGGAAAACAACTGGCTCAGTGGCCAACAGCGAACCCGGGCGCGTCGGGCCGCCAATGCAGCGCAGATCGATGCGTGGGCGAACGCGGACGCGGCGCAGCAGCGCACGCTCGATGCGCTGACGGCAGCGAGGGATGCGGCAGCCATCGCAGGCACGCCGGACGAGTCGAGGGCCGCCTATCAGCAGTTGAAGTCGGCCACGGCCAACGCTTCGGCCCTCGCTCAAGACCTGAGGGCAGCGGGGGACAGCAGCGGCGCGGCCTTCGTGAGCCGGCAACTGCTGGGCGGCACGGTCGCCATGCAGCAGTTGGGTGCTCAGCTTGGCTTGCCGCTGGAGTTCACTTCGGAGCAAAGGCTGGCGCTGGCGAATGCATACAGCGAGTTGGGAATGGCGCTGGCTGGTGCGGAAGGCGGGCTTGCGTCCGGGAGCCTGGGTGGCCGGATTGCTGCGTCCATGCCTCGCATGGGAAACGATGCCACGGAGACGACGATCCGCGGGGCAATCAATAGCGAGCTGGCAATCCAGAACAACTTCTATCGAGACGGTGCCATTGCTGACCCTGCGCAACCGATGTCGATGGCCGGGCCCTGGCGGCCGTCTGCTTTCCTCGCGGCGAACGAGGCAGACATCCTGGTGAGCAACAGCGTGCCGGCAAGCATCAGGATCACCGGTCGAACGAGTGCCAATACAGGGAACGCATCAGCCGTCGCGGATGGGTACGAGCCGCCTTACATTCCGGGCACGAGCATCATCCAAGGAACAACCACGGAGCCGACCAGCTTTTCACGCGTGTATGTGGATCAGATTGGTCGCTCGAACCAGGTCGGGGCTTGGCTCTTGCGCTCTGAGGACATTGCCGGACTGTCTGCCGAGCAGATTGCCAGCAAGTTCGGTTTGCCGCAGGTGCCGACGATGATCACCGATGCAACGATCCCCGCGGGTACGCCGCTGAACATCAGCGCGGCCAATGGAATTTCACCATGGGCGAATCGAGGGATCTACACGGGAGGAAATGGGGGTGGGGGCGGGGTGCAATATGAGTTGGACCTGCCGCGGCGCGACATCGATCCAGGTTGGTTCACGAATGAGAGGCCACTGAAATGAGCGTAGAAGACTTTGAAGGCTGGAGGTATTGCACGGTGCTGTTGCCTGAAGAGGAGCGTCTTGTCTGCTATTTTTTTCGGAACGGTGAGAGCCAAGTGAGCTGCTACGACGAGAACCACAACGTGTTTCGCCTGGACAGAGACGGCAATGTCATCTGGCAGGTTCAGCGCGACGAGCAAGGCAAGCTCAACTGGGAGGCTATGGATGAGCACGCGCGAGTTCGCGGGGAAGATGGTGCGCGCGAACCATTCACAAAGCTGCTGGTGGTGCAACCTGATGGAACCCGAAGACGAAATCCGAAAGATGGGAGCGCGCTGGATGTCGATGAATGGGTGCCTGGCTGCAAGGTGTTTAGTGACAGCGCTGACGGGCAGATCTATGAGATCGATATAGAAGCCGGTGTTGCACGCAACGTCACACCGCATAGACAACGACGGTGGTAGCGAGGTCGAGCAGGGGTGACGGCCTTGGTGGCGGGCGTGGCTGCGGTTGCCTCGGCCCCGATGGCAGCGCAGGCCGGAACTGCGGCGAGCAGCGCAGCGAGATCCGTTGGCGCGAGCGAGAGTCTCCGTGAGCGCCAGCGCAGCAGTGCAGTCCGGCGTGAACGCGCTCGCCAGCCGCGCCGCCATGAGCCTGGCCAACAACGATGGTCCCCTGGGCAGAGTCATCCAGGAGATGGGCAGCTTGACAGTATCAAGGCCATCGCCGCATCGATGCTGGCGGCCCCACGGTAGCGGCGCAGAGCGCCGACAAGATCGGCGACCTCGGGACCGTGCCTTTGCTGACCCTGCGCTAACCGACTTCGAAGGCCGGGCCTTGGCGGCCATCCGCTTCCCTCGCGGCGACCGAGGCAGACATCCCGGCGCGCAGCAGCGTGCCGACAAGCGTCAAGATCACGACGCCGGGCCGCCCCCTAAGAAGACCCACACCGCCCCTTCTCATTCGACTTGAAGCAGAAGTCCGCCGTCAGGCTCGACGACTCCCACGGCACCTGCACCCGGCCAGTGGCCTCCGCCACGCCGATGCGTACCCGCTTGAAGAGCTGCTCGATCTGCAGCCCCGGCGTCGACATGTTCGCCAGCAGGTGCTGCGCATAGACGCTGTGCTTGCCGGTGGCGCCGTCCAGCGCGACGCCGTTGGGCGCGGTCGAGAAAGCGACCAGGGTGCCCACCGGGGCGTCGAGGGTGGCCAGGCCGCCCGGCGTGGCGCCGCGGAACTTCAGGCGCCGCCCGTCGGGGCCGACGATCACGCCGGCGGCGAAGGGGTTCACGCGGCAGGCGTCGAGCACCACGATGTTGATGCCGTTCTGGATGGCGCTGAGCCGGTCCACGAATTCGCCGACGTCCGCGCTCTGCCGCGGGATCTCGTCTTCCGACTGCGGGTCGGCATCGATCGGCACCAGGTAGTTGCGGCCCTTCACCTGCACGCCGTGGCCGGCATAGAAGAGCATGCGCACCGCCGCCTTCGGCGCGCGCACCGAGAACTCGCGCAGCGCCTCGATCAGCTCCGGCAGCCGGGTGTTCTGGCGCAGGCTCACCTCGTAGCCCAGGCCACGCAGGGACTCGGCCACCGCGGCAGCGTCGCCCGGCGGGTTTTTCAACGGGGCGGCGCGGTAGGCGCCGTTGCCGATCACCAGGGCGATGCGCGACTCGGCGGGCGCGGCGATGGCAGGGGCCAGGCGCAGCGCCGTGGCGCCCAAGGTGCATTGCAGCAGCATGCGACGGGTGAGCAGCGTGGCCATGGCGTCTACTCCCGGGGCGGCACACCGGGTGCAAGCGCGGCGGCCTGGACGATGGGCGCGGACTGCACCTTGGCGAGGGCCTGGGCCTCGCTGCCGGCCGGCACGCGCAGGTAGTAGTCGCCCAACTGCCCGGGGCCCCCGGCCAGCTCGCCCTGGACCTGGACCAGCAGCAGGCGGATGTCGGCCTCCTTGGCGTCGGGCGCGAAGCTGACCTTGAGCATCGGGCCTTCCTCGACGCGCACCGCGTTCAGGGCGCGGATCTGGTCGGCATCCTCGCGGGCGTGGCCGAGCAGATTGAGGATCACGCCGCCCTGCACGGCCACCAGCGCCAGCCCGGCCAGGGCGAAGCTCGGGCGCATGCCGAAATTGCCGAAGAAGGCGCCGATGCGCTCGGCCAGGCTCGGGCGGTCGCCCTGGATCAGGCGCATGGTGCGGGCCAGGCCGATGGTGGCCGGCACGGCCGGGACGTTTTCCCGCACGCGCATCTGCAGGGATCGGTACCAGTCCAGCTCACTGCGGGCCTCGGGGTGCTGGGCGAGGTAGTCGTCGACCCATGCGCGGTCTTCGGCACCCAGCGAGCCGTTGACGTACCAGGGGACCAGTTCTTCGAAGCGTTTGTTCATGATGCCTGTGCTCCCGCGGCCTGGGCCGCGATCCGCTTGCACGGGACCTTCCCGTGGCTCCTCTGGGTTGCGGGCCTCGCGCGGATGGTTCAGATTATTTTTGCCGGCTGTCTGGTGCGCCGCAAGCTCGCCCGCCCCGCCCGGCCGCCGCTACGACGCCAGGGCGCCCTTGGCTTCCGGCGCCGTGCCCTCCTTGCGCAGCAGCGATTCCAGGCATTTCTTGATCTTCTGGCGGGCGTGGAAGAGGCGGGTCTTGACGGTGCCCTCCGGGCAGTTCTGGATCTCCGCCACCTCGGCCAGGCCCATGCCCTCGTAGAAGACCAGGTGCATGCATTCGCGGTGCTCGTCCGAGAGCTTGCCCATGCAGTGCTGCACGCCCTCGCGCCGCTGCTTGCCGGCCAGTTCGGCGTAGCCGTCCGGCGTGTCGGCGGCCGTGGTTTCGGCGATGTCTTCGAGATCGCCGTGCACCTCGTCGGGCCGGCGCGAGCGGTAGACCATCAGCGCCTTGCGGCGCGCGATGCCGATGAGCCAGGTGGAGAACTGCGAATCGCCGCGAAAGCGGTCCGGGTGGCGCCAGACCTCGTAGAGCGTGTCCGCCAGCACTTCCTCGGCCCGGGCATGGTCGTTCAGCATGTTGAGCACGTAGGCGTACACCCGCTGGCTGAACGCCTTGTACAGCTGGCGAAAGGCCGCCTGGTCTTCGCGGCCGATGCGTACGAGCAACTGGGTGACCTCGTCGTTGTCCATGCGCGCAGTGGGGATGACGGTGGCTCAATATACGCCCGAGTGCGGCCGCCGCAGGCCCTGCCGTGCTGCCTATGGCAGATGGCCAGAGGGCCGGGTCCGGCGAAGTTGCGCCCCGCCTTTGCGCGCTTTCCTGACACGGAAGCTGCCCTTCGTGCGACGAGGCAGGCCGCCGTCGCGGGGGACGATCGGGCTCGTACCAACGGAGATCCCCTATGAACAAGTACCCGGGCGACCCGGCCGCCGGACGCGCATTCCGCCGCATGGCCTTGCTGCTGGCCATCCTTGTGATCGGCGGCGTGGCGGCGCTCTTCGTCTGGATCAAGGAGCCCGCGGGTACGACCATCGAGCCGACCGGCGGGCCCGAGGCCGCCGGCGCATCCGGCGGCGTCGCCAGGCAGCCGGCGGAGTAGGGCGGCGTCATGGGTCGCAGGCAGCACGACCGGACACTGTGGCGCCTGACAGCGGTCCTGGCGGCGCTCACCCTGGGCTGGGTCATCCTCGTGCTCGTGCTGGTCGAGCCGGTGCGATGAGGGCCTTGTAACCCCGTCCCCCTCCTGGTACGAATAGGAGCTGGAGCCTCTCGGCGTTCGGCCTGCGGATCGCGTCGATGCCTTCCTGAAGCCGGCCTGCCGTGGGCTCTGCCGTGGTGCCGGTGCACGCCGCGTCGCGTGCGCCGGGGCTATCGATCCCGCGGACCCGAGGTCCGTCGTTCCCGGAAGGAGTACGCCATGCAGATCAACGAAAGCAGACTCAACGCCCTGCTCGAACGAATGGTGGGCGAGTTCGGCGCCCTGGCCAGCGCACCGCTCGTGCTGCTCGGGGACCGTCTCGGGCTCTACAAGGCCATGGCGGGCGCCGGGGCGCTCACGGTGGACCAGTTCAGTGAACGCACGGGCCTGCGCCTGCGCTACGCGCAGGAGTGGCTCAACGCACAGGCCGCGAGCGGCTTCGTCGACTACGACCCCGGCGCGCAGACCTATGCGCTCTCCCCGGAGGCCGCCATGGTGCTGGCCGATGACGCCAGCCCGGCCTTCATGGTCGGCGGCTTCGAGGTGCTGATGTCCTTGTTCCTCGACATCGACAAGGTCCAGAAGGCCTTTCGCGACGGCTCCGGCCTGGGGTGGCACGAGCATCATTCCAGCCTGTTTTCCGGCACCGAACGCTTCTTCCGCGCCGGCTACAACGCGAACCTGGCGCCCAACTGGATTCCTGCCCTGGACGGGATGAGCGAGCGGCTTCAAGCCGGGGCGCGCATGGCCGACGTCGGTTGCGGCTTCGGCGCATCGACCATCGTGATGGCGCAGGCCTATCCGGCCTCGACCTTCGTCGGCTATGACTTCCACGAGCCGTCCATCGCCGCCGCGCGCGAGCGCGCGGCAGCGGCCGGCGTCGCCGACCGCGTGCGCTTCGAGGTGGCGGGCGCGACCCGCTATCCGGGGCGCGATTTCGACCTCGTGGCCTTTTTCGATTGCCTGCACGACATGGGTGACCCGGTCGGCGCCGGCAGGCATGTGCGCGAGACACTCAAGCCCGACGGCATCTGGATGATCGTCGAGCCATTCGCCAACGACCGGCTGGAGGACAACCTCAATCCGGTCGGCCGCATCTACTATTCGGCCTCCACGATGGTCTGCACGCCCTGTTCGCTGTCGCAGGACGTGGGCCTGGCGCTGGGTGCCCAGGCAGGAGAGCGGCGCCTGGGCGAGGTGGTTCGCGAAGCCGGGTTCAGCCGCTTCCGGCGGGCAGCGCAGACGCCGTTCAATCTCGTCTTCGAAGCCCGGCCTTAGCTGGCGCGCAACTGCACCGGTCAGCCGGCCCGCCGGCGCATCATCATCATCAGCGCCGTGGCGGCCATGAGCGCGAGGAGGGCCCCCATGCCCAGCGCCGTGGCGCGCAGCCCGAAGAGCCCCGCGCTCAGGCCGGAGCCGATGGCCGGCACGCTGAACGCCAGGTAGCTGAGTACGTAGAAGCTCGCCATCAGCGCGGCCCGCTCGTGCGCTTCGGCCAGCGAGGCCAGGCTGCGCAGCGACCCGCTGAAGGCCGAGCCGAAGCCCAGGCCCGTGACCGCGGCGCCGACGAAGAACGCAGCGGTCGATGGCAGCAGGATGCCGGCCAGGCTCAAGGCCAGGCCCAGCGTCAATGCCGTGGCGCCGAGCGCAAGGGCGCGGTGGGCCGGCCATGCGCGCACCGCCAGCAGCGTGATCGCGCTGCTCAGCACCGTGGCCGTGATCAGCAAGCCGCCGACCATCGGCGCGTCGCTGCCCGTCACGATGCGCGCCAGCGTCGGGCCGAGCGACAGGTAGAAGCCGGCGAGCGCCCATTGCGCCGTGTTGACGGGCAACACCTGCCACAACATGGCGCGGGCCCTGGCGGGAATCGCGAGCTGCGGGCGCAGCGAGCGCCAGGCGCCGGGGCGGCGCGCGACCGTCTCCGGCAGGTACAGGGCCGCGGCGATCTGCAGGGCGAAGACCAGCATCAGCAGGTCGAACACCAGGCGCGTCGGCTCGGGCCCGAACTGCACGAGCAGGCTGGTTCCGAAGGCGCCGGCGGCCATGCCGACCATCGGCGCCACGCCATTGACGAGCGGCCCGCGTTCGCGGTGCAAGTCGAGCAGGCCCGCGCTGAGCGCGCCGGTCGCGATGCCCGTGGCGATGCCCTGCAGGACGCGCGCCGACAGCAGCCAGGCCACCGAGTCGGCGCGCCAGAACAGCAGCGTGGCGGCGAACTCCAGCACCAGCGCGCCGAGGACCACGTCGCGCCGGCCGAGGTGGTCGGACAGCCGACCGAAGACCAGCAGCGCGCCCAGCAGGGCGAAGGCGTAGCTTGCGAAGATGACCGTCAGCGTCAGCGCGGAGAAGCCCCAGGCGTCGCGGTAGAGCGCGTAAAGCGGCGAGGGCGCCGTGGAGGCCGCGAGGAAGCTGACCAGCAGCGAAGCCTTGAGCCAGAGGGCGCGGCCGTGGCCCAGGCGCGTCTGGGGCCAGCCTGCGGTGATGGGGGGATGGGGGGTCGAGCCGGACAGCATGGGGTTCCTCTGATCTGATAAACGCAAAAAAATTGCGTTTGTGGATTGTGAGGGTTTGGACGCATTAACGCAAATCCTTTGCTTTAGAATGGTCGGCCATGAGTTCAATACCCGTTCCCCGCCCCGGTGGACGCAGCGCGCGCGTCCAGGCCGCGGTCCACCTGGCCACGCGCCAACTGCTGGACGAGCGGGACCGAGCAGACATCACCGTGCCCATGATCGCGGCGCGCGCCGGTGTCACGCCCTCGACGGTCTACCGGCGCTGGGGCGACCTGGCGGAGTTGCTTGCGGATGTCGCCGTCGAGCGGCTGCGGCCCGAAGGCGAGCCGCCCGACACCGGCAGCGTCCAAGGCGACCTGGTGGCTTGGGCCGATCAATTTCGGGATGAGATGAACTCGGATCTCGGGCGCGCGATGGTCCGCGACGTGGTGCTGGGGCGGGGCGTGGACGCTGCGGACGAGCCTTGCGCCTGCGCCCGGTTCTCGAAGAGCCAGTTGGAGGTGATCCTCGAGCGCGGCAAGGCGCGCGGCGAGCAGGGGCCCGAGGTCGACGTGCTCATGGACCATGTCGTCGCCCCGATCGTCTACCGCATGATGTTCGGCCTGCCGACGGCCTCGCAGGCCGACGTTCGGGCCTGGGTGGAGGCTTGTGTCGAAGATGCCGCGCCGCGGCAACGCGCCGGGAGGTAGCAGCATCCCGCCCGAGGGGTGCGGCCGCCGCCAGAGGCCCGCGGCTTCCCTCAGTCGTTGTTGCGCTCGCACCGGCGCGCGTTCACCAGGCAGCGCGCGTAGTCGGGATCGTTCTTGAGCAGGAACATCGCCCGCGCCGCCACGGCGGTGTCGGCGAAGTCGGTGAACAGGCCGTCCACGCCGGCTTCGTAGAAGGCCAGGTACTCGTTGACCGGGTTGCCCTCGAAGGTGCCGGTCAGCCGCTTCTGCTCGTTGCGAAAGGTGTAGGGGTGCACCAGCAGACCGAGCCGGTGCGCGTTCTCCACCACCGGGGTGGGCGGCAGCAGCACGCGGTCGCGGTCGTCCACCGCGCCGTCGCCGGTGACGTCCGCGCAGGCGCCGTTCTGGATAGTCTTGCAGGCGCTGGGGATCAGGTAGGGCTTCCAGGGGCCGATGCCGTCGGCATAGCCCTTGACCTCTTGCAGCCCGCGCGGGGTCAGCAGGTCACCGAAGGTGCCCTCGCGGCCCGACACCGCCCAGTCGTAGGGCTTGTCGTAGGGCTTGGTGAAGTCCATCGTGCCGTCGGGTTTCACATCGTTGGCGTCGATCAGCTGGATCAGACGTACGCTGGTCTTGGTGCGCAGGTAGCGCAGGTTCGCGGTCTCGAAGGACTGGATGAAGACCGGCGCGTTGCGGTGGTTCCAGCCGGCCTGGGTGAGCACGTTCAGCAGGCGGTCTTCCAGTGGCAGGCCGATCTGCTGGTGGTAGGTCGGGTGCTTGGTCTCGGGGTAGATCCCGATGCGGCGCCCTTCCTCGCGCGACTTGCGCTTGGCCAGCTCGATCACTTCCTGCAAGGTCGGGATCTGGAATTGGCCGTTGAAGGCCTGATCGCGCTCGGGGAAGGACTGCACGGCCCGCAACTGCCTGATCTCGGCCAGGGTGAAGTCGCTGGCGAAGAAGCCCTCCGTGGGCACGCCGTCGAGCATCACGGTGCGGCGGCGGTCGGCGAATTGGGGGAGGCTCTTGACGTTGGTGGTGGCTATCAAATTGGGCTCGTGGCGCGCGATCAGGTGGCCGTCCTTGGTGGCGACCAGATCCGGCTCGATGTAGTCGGCACCCAGCAGGATGCCCATGGCATAGGCTTCCAGCGTGTGCTCGGGCAGGTAGCCGCTGGCGCCTCCGCGATGGCCGATCACCAGCGGCGCGTTGTCGGCCCTGCGGCGATTCCCCTGGCCGTCATGGGCCGCCGCAGGAGCGGCCGCGGCGAGCAGCATGCCGGCGGCGAGCAGGGCGGTGCACAGGTTTCTGGCCTTGTTCATGAAACTCTCCTCTCGATGGTGGTGGTGGGTGACGACGGTATGCGCAACGCGTGACATCCGAGTGAACGAATGTTTCCCGGGCCTAAGATGCCGGTCCGGGCCGAGGGCCGAACGAAGACGCATGGAGACGCGTGGAGACGCATGGATCGCTGGACCGAAATCGAACTGTTCGTTCACGTCGCCGAGCTCGGCAGCCTGTCGCGCGCCGCGGAGGCGACGGGCCTGTCGAACGCCGCGGCCAGCCGGCGCCTGGCCGCGCTGGAAGCCCGGCTGGGCGCGCAGCTGGTGCAGCGCAACACGCGCCGCCTGGCGCTGACCGAGACCGGCGAGCAGTACCACGCCCGATGCAGGGCCATCCTGGCGGACCTGCGCGAGGCGGACTCGGCCGTCAATGCCTCCGCCGCGGAGCCGATGGGCACGCTGCGCGTGAGCGCCTCGCTCTCCTTCGCGGTGCAGCACATCGCGCCGCTCCTGCGGGCCTACACCGAGCGCTACCCGCAGGTCACGGTGCATGTCGAAGCGGCCAACCGCTACCTGGACCTGATCGACAACAACATCGACGTGGCGATCCGCACCCGCGAGTACGAGAACGACTCCGGCATCACGATCCGCGGCCTGGCCGAAACGCGGCGCATCCTGGCCGCCTCGCCCGGCTACCTGGACCGGCGCGGAGCGCCGCGCACGGTGGACGAGCTGGCCGGGCACGACCTGCTGATCTACACCTATGCCAACAACCCCGACGAGCTGAGCTTCCGGCGCGGCGAAGAGCGGCGCGCGCTCAAGGTGAAAGGGCTGCTGGAGTCCAACGACGGCCAGGTGCTGCGCGCGGCCGCGCTGGACGGCCTGGGCATCCTGGTGCAGCCCAAGTACATCCTCTACGACGACATCGTGGCCGGCCGGCTGGTGCCGGTGCTGGACGACTGGGACCTGCCGCGGCTGCGCATCAACATCGCCTTCCAGAGCCGGCGCCACATGTCGGCCAAGGTGCGGACCTTCATCGACTTCCTGGTCCGGCACTTCGAGCGCATGGAGTACGAGCGCAAGTGGACGTGCTGATGCGCCGATGCGCCGATGCATTCGGCGCGGCCGGCGGTATTCAGCGCGGCGGCGCGCCGTCGAAGGCCCGCTGCAGCAGCGCGCGGATGGCCTGGCGCTCGGGTGGGCCGAAGGGCCGCGGGTTCCAGTAGGGGTTGGCCACGGCG